>CANQLK010000017.1 GCA_947624665.1 Candidatus Gastranaerophilales bacterium | reverse complement strand
GCAGACTACATAAAAACCCATCCCGATTTTATAAAACCCTCATCAAGAGTCAATGAGATATTAAACCAGTTGGAAAACATTGAAGATATATCAGTGTCAAGAACAAAATCATCGGTACAATGGGGTATAGAAGTACCGGAAGATGAAACTCAAACTATTTATGTATGGATTGATGCACTGTCAAATTATATAACCGCAATAGGATATGATATAGAGAATCCGAGTGAAGAATTTAAAGAATTATGGCCCGCCGATGTACACGTAATAGGCAAGGATATAATAAAATTCCACTCGATATATTGGAGTGCAATATTAATGTCATTGGGATTGCCGTTAGCAAAAACAATATTTGCACACGGATGGATAACAATTGATCAGACAAAAATGAGCAAATCACTGGGTAATGTTATAGCACCATCGGATATAATGAAAGCATTTAATTTGGAAAAACCCGATGCATTCAGATATTACATGGCAGCGGCAGCTCAAAGCGGTAAAGACGGAAATTATTCGGATGAAGATTTTAAAGAAAAAGTTAATGCGGATTTAGCAAACAATATCGGTAATCTTCTAAACAGAACATTAAATATGCTCGTTAAATATTTTGACGGAGAAATAAAAGAAGAATTTATAACAGATAAAAATTCAAAAATTGCAATTCAAGCAGAGAATACAAAAACACAAATTATTGAAGCATTTAATAATTATGAAATAGCAGAAGCTTCAAACACCCTTGTTTCGTTCTCGGACAGCGTAAATAAATACGTAACCGAAACAGCGCCCTGGTCGCTTGCAAAAGAAGGAAAAATAACAGAGTGCGGAAAAGTACTTTATACCGTACTTGAAGCTATGAGGCACATTGCGATTATGCTTTATCCGTATTGTCCCAATATCAGCGAAGATATATTAAATCAATTAAATGAAAGAATTGATTTTAGATACGAAAATCTATACTGGGGCGGATTAAAAGCAGGAAAAATTACAGAAAAAGAAAAAATTAAACCCGTATTTTTAAGATTGGATTCGGAAATAGCTGCAGATAAAAAAAGGGCATAAGATAATTGATATATGAAGAACTAAAACAAAATTATACACAGGTAAAGACAATGTATCAAAAAGCATTAAATGTTTTTGATACAGATTCTCTAAAACAGTCCGTAAAAAATAACGAGGAGAAATTGCAGCAAAGCGATATATGGTCAGACAGCGAAGCATCCGCAAGAATAGCCCGTGAAATAAAAGAGGATAAAGATAATCTTGAAAAAATCACAAACTGGGAAAACTATGTAAGTGATATAGAAACATTGTTTGAACTGTATGATGAAACAAAAGAAGAATCATTATTAAAAGAAATAGAATCCAACACAAAAAACCTTAAAAGTGATTTGGAAATATGGGAAATAGAATCAACATTAAGCGGAGAATATGATAAAGCAGATGCAATAATAACGGTAAATGCAGGAGCCGGAGGAACCGATGCACAGGACTGGGCGCAAATGCTTCTGAGAATGTACACGAGATGGTCGGAATCAAAGCACTGGCAAGTTGATTTAATAGAACATTCCGACGGTGAAGAAGCGGGAATAAAATCTGCGACAATAAAAGTAATAGGCAAATATGCATACGGTCTTGCAAAGGCAGAAAAGGGAGTACACCGTTTGGTAAGAATATCCCCGTTTAATGCTAACGGAAAAAGACAAACGAGTTTTGCGAGCATTGAAGTCAGTCCTGTTATAGAAGATTTCAGTAAAAAAATAACAATTCCGCAAGAAGATATTGTTGTAGATACAATGCGTTCGGGCGGTGCCGGCGGACAAAACGTAAACAAGGTTGAAACAGCAGTTAGAATTTTACATAAACCGACAGGTATTGTAGTAAGATGCCAGCAGCAGCGTTCACAATTACAAAACAAAGAAACGGCTCTTCAAATTTTGGCTTCGAAGTTACTGGCACTTAAACAAGCTGAACACGAAGAAAAATTGATGAAATTAAAAGGGGAAAATGTTGACATAAATTTTGGTTCACAAATACGTTCTTATGTATTTCACCCTTATAAAATGGTTAAAGACCACAGAACAAACTTTGAATCAGGCAACGTTGATTCCGTTATGGACGGTAACATCGACGGTTTTATTGAAGCTTTTTTAAAAATGAATATAAAAATAGAATAAAATAAATTAATTCCTGTTGTTAGATTTTCGCTTAATAATTTCGGCAACTTTTGCCTTAATATCTTCAGCGGCTTTAAGTTCATATTGGCGCATTTTTTGAAGTTTTTCATCCAAAACTTGATGTGCATGAATATTATTTATATTAGTACCTATTAAATCATCTTTGATTATTTGAACCATTTGTTCGCATTTATCAAGTATGACGGTAACTTCATTTATTTCTTCGGGAGTAAATTGAAGCCTTTGAAGATTTGCAATCAAAGCTTGTTTTTGTCGATTTCTTTGCGAATTAATTTCTTCAGTTCTGTTTTCTTGAGAGAAAAAGCTTGAATTTTCCAAAGAATTGCCTGAAAATTTTTCACCTAATTTTTTAAAGAAATTCATAATTATTCCTCATTAATATCGGTCAGATTGTAATTTCTGACCCAATCAACACCATATTTTGAAATATAAAGAAAAAGCCACTCTCTGGTTCTTAAATACATCCATAAAGGATTTTTAAAAGCACGGGCGCATTCCGAAATACAATAAGAATGAACAGATTTAAGCTCATCTTTAGTCATGCCCGAACATTCAAAATTAATATTAGGAGAGAATTCATCTTTAGCGGGATAGATTTTAGTAATGCCATATTTCTCCGGTTCCTGAGCCAATTTTGAATGTCTGCCCATTGTGTAAACACTTCTCCCGTAGGAATCAATGATATTGGAATTATCAACAAGCATTTTAACGGTCAAAAAGGCATCTTCAAGTGTTTCGGCAGGGAATCCGAAGAAAATAAATGCGAAATTCCAAATTCCGGCATTTTTAGCATTCTGCATTATTTCAAATCGCTTATTAATATCAATACCTTTATTAATAAGCTTAAGCACCTTTTCGGAGCCTGATTCAAGTCCCCACAAAATCATTTTTAAACCTGCTTTTGAAGCTTTATTTAAGATTTCCGAAGTAAAATCGGTTTCTAATCTTGCATCCGCAAAGAATTTAACCTCTAAATTATTTTCGGATATCTTATCACTGAGTGCCGAAAGTTCAGACGGTGAAACCGATTCATCAATAAATTCAAAAGAATTTATATTATATTTATTTTTGAAATCAATAAATTCGCTAATAATTTTATCCGTATTTTTAACATTAAAATTCTGACCGAAATCCTGATCGCAGAAGCTGCATTTTCCCCAATAGCAGCCTCTTGAAGATTGAAACGGCATAACAATTTCAGGAGATAAGTATTTACTTAAATCATACCCTGTTAAATCCATTCCTGCCGTTTCATCAAGACGTAAAGGTTTCATTTTCTCATTTTGAACTACTTTTCCGTCAGCAACATATAACAAATTCGGAACCTGAGAAATAGGAATTTCATCATTAACAAATTTTGCTAATTGAACAATAGGGCCTTCACCCTCTTCAACGGAAACGCTATGTGCAAAGAGTTCAAAGAATTCTTTATGTTTCAGCAATTCGTTTGCAATTCTACCAAAAAAGTTACCGCCGATATTTATATGGGCATTGGTAGAATTTTTAAGCATATTACAAAGAGTGAGTCCCGGAACAATTTGGCTTGAAGAATTTATTGACAAAGCAATAAAATCAGCATCTTTTTTTAATATTTCGTCTAATTTACTCTTATAATAATCAATAAAAATATTAGAAGCTTTATCAAACACAAAATATTTTATAGTATCGTAATTAAATTTAAAGAAAGGATTTTGAACACTGTCAAATTCGACCTTAGTAGGTGCATACGGTAAAGAAATAATTTCCAATGCTCTTACAATAATATTTAGGTTTTTAACAAACTTAACGGGATTATAGAAATCATCACTTTTAATAACTCTTTTAGCATTATCTACCAAAGAAGGAATAAGTTCCAAATAGCGTGAATGGTTTTTAAAATATTGATTTATATAATTATAACGATATAAAAAAATCTGCTCCTCAAGCGTATATTGATTAGCTGTTTTGTTCGGGGAGAATACCGATAATATACGGGATTGAAGATATTTAAAATTTTCTTTAGCCAAATCAATGGATTCAAGAAGTTTATCTTCATTCAAATAAGTATCAAAGAAATCAATATTCAAATCAACAGCTTGTGCATCATATCCGTTTGCAATCAACTGTCCCAACAGAGAAGGTATGGCGAAATGAGGGCTTATAGGAGTCCATTGCGGCGGAAAAATTAACAACATTTTCTTATTCTTTTCCATAGAGTTATTATAACATATTCAATATTTAAACAAAATTATAAATTATTAAAAAATATTACAATTTTATAAATGATTAGTCAATTTTATGAGAAAAAAAAACTTTATAGATTTACGGGGGAAATATATAGGAGAGGATTATGGCAAGCGTTTTACCATCAAGCCGAACAGACGGACAATCTTACGAAGATATTATTGCAAAATTAAATCAATCCGGAGTCAAAACAACTAATATCAGAAAAGGACAAGAAGCCGATTTTGAAGATTACGGAAATGCATTAAGTCCTGAAGTAAAACATCAAATAATGGACAGTTTCGATAATGAACGAGATTATGCAATACAGAACAAATTGGCAGGATTTTTCTCCGGAAGAAATGTATTAACACACTCGGAATTTTCGAATGCTTGTAAACAAGCAGGTTTTACGGTAACACCAACAGCAATAAAAACAAATTACATAGCTGATTACAAAGGCGGAAACTTTTCAAACGATATTAAAGAAAATAGCTACATATCAGGTTTCACAATATCAGACGGTATGGGCGGCGAGATCCTGATAGTAGATGCTAACGGAAACGGTTCAATTGAAAGTGAAGAACTGTTTATGAATCAACTTCTTGGTGATTTGAATTTAGAATTAAGTCAAGTTCAACCCGAACATCTTAAAAGTGCAATAGCAAGCGGAACATCACCACAAGCGGTTAAAGCAGCTGCCGAAGAAGAAGCAAAAGTTTCGCAGGAAGATTTTAACAAGAAAGTTGAAGAATATTTAAGAGGTAACTCTAATTTGACAATAAAAGATGCCGAAAGAAGAGCAAAAATAAATTTAAATGAAACTTCATACTCATATACAGGCTCTAAAACCGATGAAGCTGATGAAAATGAAATTAATGAAAATCAAACAAAGTTTAACAACAAAGTAGAAGAATATCTTAAAGATAAAAAAGATATTTCATACGCTCAAGAAAAGGCAAACTCTTATTTAGGCTTATCAGGACTTGAATATACGGGAAACGAAACTACAGCTAAAGCAAGCCAGGATGAATACAACAGCAAAGTTGACGAATTTATGGCTAACAATGCAAATTTAGATAATGCACAAACAAAAGCCAAACAAGAACTTAATATCTTCAATTTAAATTATACCGGTACAAAACAAGCTCAGGAGAAAGAACTTAAAGAAAAAGAATTAATTATCGTTTAAGCAAAACAAAATAAAAATAAAATCAAAAAGCACTCTTAATCGAGTGCTTTTTCGTGCACATATTCTATTCCATAATCTTTTGCAAATTTATCTAATATACCTTCAACCTGTTCATAACGGAGTATGGTAAGTCCTTCTTTTTCAGCTTCTTTGTCAAATATTTTATATAAGTCATAATATTTTCTCGGGATTTTTTTATCTCTCTCATATTTATATTTTTCAAGATCAAAATCCATTCTAATATTTTTAACACCTATATCTTTTACCAAATGAATAAAATTTACTAATTCGGTCTCATTATCATTTACATCATCTACAATAATATATTTTAGAATAATATTTTCTTTAGCATTATCGGAAGCTTTAATATAATTTTTTAAATTATCAACAACTTTATCAAAGCAGTCAACCTGCTTAAGTTTTAAATAAGTTTCTCTGCAAGAGCTGTCAAGCGATACAAACATTCTGCATTTATTTTGAACGAATGCTTGCTCAATAGATTTGCTGTATTTTATGCACGAAGAGAATATTTCAACAATATTTTCAATATAATCCAAAAGCAAAAACAAAAGCTCATCAAATTCCGGCGATATTGTAATTTCACCACCCGACATATATATATTGGCATATTTTGATAATATCTTATTTTCAATCATTGATTTTATAATCGGAACTACTTTATATCTGCATCCTTTTTCTACAGTTTGATACGTACAATAAATACATTTTGCATTACAAGATTGATTGTGGTGAAAATAGACTTTTCTAATTTCATTAGCAAAATTTTCGTCAATAGGTGAGTCTTTCATGGAATTATCCATTACAAAACAACCCTTACAACATTTAGGATACCCTTCTTTTGTAAAAACGGAATTAATTTTTTTTATATACTTTTTTCTGGTATTATAAATATAGTTCCAATTAATTTTACCGCCCTTGTAATTTTTGTAAAAAGCAGGCCCGTATACATTAGTACAACAAACCCCTATATAATCATAAAAGAAATGAATGGAATTTCGAAGTAACTCGCAGTCAAGATATTTTTTATTTTTATTCCTATTTATCAAAAACATAATATTAAAAACCTTTATAATAGTACTCTGATTGATGTTTTTTTTCTGTTTAAAAGATATAAAATATGTTCTTTTTTAATAACTTCACCGGGCAACAATAAGGGCGCTCCCGGAGGATAATCGGCAATAACTTCCATACAAACTCTTGAAAGTGCATATTTTAAATCAACTTCTTTTGAATGCTTTCCCCATAATACGGAAGGAATATACCTTACTCTCGGTTCTATCGGATAATAATCGATTGATTTTTTATCCGAATCATTTGCAATTTTAATATTATCTAAACATAAATTAACTAAAGCTTTTTCAAGTTTTTTTAATTTGGCTTTTGAAGTACCTACGCCCGTTAAAAGAAGAACCGATTTTTCATTAGAAAGTTCATCTTCAATTCCGTATTCGCCAAATAAGATTTCCGATAATTCAAATCCAGAAATATTGGTAGCTTTTATAAGAATTTTGGTTATATCATTATTATAAGAATACACCTGAAGATTAGGAATATTTTTGAGAGTTCTTAAAAGCCTGTTAATATTTTTGGAGAGTTGATGAAGATAAGCCTGACCTCTTGCGGAGGAAAGAAAATTAATTGTACTTTCAATGTTTAACAGAATAGGGTAAGACGGCGAAGTTGTAGTAAAGAGATTAAGAGAATTTTGAATTGTTGAAGGGTTAATATCTGACTCTTTAGAAATATGAAGCAGAGCGGAAGGATTTAAAGCTCCTGCGGTTTTATGGAGTGATTGAACGACAATATCCGCGCCCTGAATAAGAGAAGGAGTACCCAAAGATTTATTAAAGTTCCAAAGAGCGCCGTGAGCTTCATCAACAATCAATTTAACGTTATATTTTCTGCACACTGAAGATATTCTGTAAATGTCGGACATAGCACCTTCATAAGTAGGATTAGTCATAATAAATGCTTTAACGTCACGATTTTTTTCAAGAATTTCTTCAAGATAATCGGTATTAACGGATTCAAAGATTCCCCAATCCGAATTATAGTCGGGAATTAACCAAATAGGAACGGCACCTGTAAGAACAAGACCGTTATAAACGGATTTATGACAATTTCTTGCAATAACAACCTTATCACCTTTGGTAAGCAGAGCGTACATTGCTGCAATTATACCCGAAGTTGAACCGTTTGTAAGAAAAAATGTTGATTTTGCACCGTATATTTCAGCAGCGGCACTTTGAGCATCTTTTATAATACCGATAGGGCTAGAAAGATTATCAAAGCCTTCAATTTCAGAATAATCGCATGTAAAGAATTTTTGACCCAATAATTTAAGAGTTTCAGGCGCAACAAAATCACCTTGAGAATGCGAAGGAGTTGTAAATAAAGTTCGCTTAAGTTTTCTATATTTTTCTATATGATTTATAATTGACATATAATATATTATAGATTGAAATTTGAAATGTGAACCATTTATTAATAAAACTAAATATTTGAGGTGGCGATGCAAAGCAGTGAAACAGTAAGAAGAATAGAAGAGTTAAGACGAATTATAAAAGAGAATAATGAAGCATATTATGTATATGATTCACCAAAAATAACCGATTTTGAATATGATGAGTTATTTCGGGAATTAAAGCGATTGGAGAAAGAAAATCCCGAACTTATAACGCCTGAGAGTCCGACACAAAACTTAGGCGATAAAACTCTTGAAGGTTTCAAAGAAATAACGCACAAATACAGACTTTACAGTCTTGATAATTCAAATAATTTTGATGATTTAAGAAAATGGTACGAAAGAGTAAAGAAAGAATATCCGAAAGAGAATGATTTAGAGCTGGTTGTAGAGCTTAAAATTGACGGATTATCCTGCGCACTGTCTTACGAAAAAGGCAAATTGAAGCTGGGCGCGACAAGAGGCAACGGAATAATCGGTGAGAATATAACAGAAAATATTAAAACGATAAAAAGCATACCTCAAGAATTGAGCAAACCCATAGATATTGAAGTGCGAGGCGAGGTTTACATGCCTGTTTCGTCGTTTGAAAGGCTGAATGAAGATAATATTGAAAACGGAATAAAGGAATTTGCGAATCCGAGAAATGCGGCAGCAGGTTCATTAAGGCAGTTAAATCCGGAGGTAACGGGAAAAAGAGATTTGCATTTTTTTGCGTATACAGCGATTACACCGAATTCGAAAGAATTCGACACACATAAGCAGGCACTTGATTTGTTGAGTGAACTGGGTTTTACGGTAAACGAAAATCATAAGAAAGCACAAGGGATTGAGGAAGTAATAGAATTTTGCAAAAAATGGGAAACGGAAAGATTCAATCTTGATTATGCAACAGACGGAATGGTTATAAAAATAAACGATATAGCAAAGCAAAACGAACTGGGTTATACTTCAAGAGCGCCGAAATGGGCTACTGCATTTAAGTTTCCGCCGGAAGAAGTTTGGACGAAGCTGAAAGATATTGAATTAAGTGTAGGTAAGACAGGAGCAGTAACACCCGTAGCAATTTTAGAACCCGTTCAGCTTGCAGGCACCATCGTAAAAAGAGCCAGCCTCCATAATTTTGACGAAATTAACCGTTTGGGTATAAATGTCGGTAATGAAGTATTGATAAAGAAAGCGGCGGAAATAATTCCAAAGGTTATCAGAAAACGAGATTATGAAGATTTGGGAGAATATAAAGCTCCTGATGAATGTCCTATATGTCATACCAAGCTTGTTAAACCGGAAGGAGAAGTTATTTTATATTGTCCGAATTCATTAAACTGTCCGGCGCAAATCAAGGGAAAAATAGAATATTGGGCATCAAAAGAAGCGATGGATATTGACGGCATAGGCGGTTCAATAGTGGATAAACTATGGACTAATAATCTGGTTGAAGACTTTGCAGATTTATATAAATTAACAATTGATGATTTTATGAAGCTTGACCTTATCAAAGAAAAATCAGCTGATAATTTATATAATGCCATACAGAATTCAAAAAATCCGAGTATGACAAAATTTTTAACGGCATTAAGCATAAAGCTGATAGGGAAAGAAACAGCCGACCTTATAGCAAATGAATTTCCTACTCTAAACGATATTAAGAATGCGAAAGTTGAAGATTTAATAAAAATTGACGGAATTGGAGAGAAAGCGGCATTAAGCATAACAGAATTTTTTGACGATGAAAACAATAAAAGAATATTAAAGAAGCTTGAAGAATACGGGGTTACGCCACGAGGTAGCGTAGTAGAAAGAATTTCAAACATTTTTGAAGGAAAAACCTTTGTTATAACGGGAACTCTTTCTAAGCCAAGAAACATATTTGAAGAGAGAATAAAGCAATTGGGAGGAAAAACCTCTTCCTCCGTAAGCAAAAAAACCTCATACGTATTGGCGGGAGAAAACCCGGGATCAAAATTTGACAAAGCAACTCAATTAGGTGTTATAATACTTTCAGAAGAAGATTTTATTCGTTTATCCGAAGGGAATATTAATGAACAGAAATTTTAAAGTAATAACAATAAACGGAATCAGAGGAATAATTGCAGCTATATTTATAATTACGGGATTAATTGCAGGCTTTGTTATATCTCCGGGATGGCTTTGCATGCGTATATGGAATTTTGCAATGCAACAATCAGGGTATATAATTACAATGAATTTAATTCAGGGCATTATGCTTTGGAGCATAATAGCATTAACATTGTATGCAATTAATAACAGAAAACCGCTTATAGGCTTCGGCTCTTATCCGGCACTGTCTCCGGAACAAATTAAAGATATTATGAACAGAGCAAAACAAAACGAAAAAAATAAGTTCAATGATATTGATTTTATAAAAAAAGAATTTGAGAATAATAAAATTTTGAAAGAAGAAAATTCGATAAACGAAAAAATTAAATCAGATGAGAAGAAAGATGAGAAAGAATTCGGGAGCAGACTATAATGAAAAAGATAATATATTTTTTAATCTTCACATTTATTTTATCAAATACAATATGTAATAAAGCATTTGCGGAAATTCAGGTTAAAAAAGAACAAGGGTATATATCATTAAGTAATTCTGTAACAAAAGAAATAGAACCGAATATGGCTTCCGTGACATTTTCGGTAGAGAATACGGCATCTGAAGCTCAAAAAGCCGTTGCCGAAAATAACGAAATATCAAATAAGATTATAAATGCACTGAAACAAATCACTACGGAAGGTACGGATACAATAAAGACAACAAATTTTTCATTAAGACCCGTATACAGCACAAATTCTTCCGGTAAAAGAACCATTAAAAATTATACGGCACAAAATACAATAAAAGTAGAAACAAAAGATACAAAAAAAGTTGGTAAATTTATAGATACGGCGATTGCAAACGGAGCGAACAGAACCGAGAACTTGAGTTATACAATACAAAACGACAGAACGCTTTGTAACGAAATATATCCGACATTATTAAAAGAATTAACCACAACCGCTGATACACTTGCAAAATCAATAGGTGCAAAAATAGACGGTTTAAAGCAAATGAATGTATCTTGCAACACGGATACGTTTGTTTCAAACGGACGATTTTATGCAAAAGCAATGGCTCAAGATAACTCATTATCTGCAGTGGAAGAAACGACTCCCGTTGAATCAGGGAAAGTAAAAGTCAGAGTATACGTCAATGCCGACTTTTATGTTACGAAGTAGGTATATTTACAATGATTAAGCCTAAAAAATCAATAGAAGAAATGTCAGGCTATAATGTTCCTCTTTTTGAAAGAAATTGGGACATAAAAATAGACTCAAACGAAAATAATTACGGGCCTTCTAAAAAAGTAACTCAGGCTTTAAGTAATGCAGATATAAAAAGAATAAGCTTTTATCCGTATTACGGAGAAATATCGCAAAAGCTTGCGGATATAACAGGCTTTAACATAAATAACATAAAAGTTACAAACGGCGCAGATGAAGCCATTCAATCCATAATCCAAACATATTTGGAAAAAGATGAAAAATTAATAACCCTAGACTGCTCTTTTGAAATGCCGATAATATATACACAAATTCAAGGCGGCAAAGTTATAAAGGTTCCGTTCGAAGAAAAATGGAATTTTCCGGTAGAAACATTTATAAAAAAATTATCAGATGAAAGCATAAAAATTGTCTATTTAGCCACACCAAATAACCCTACGGGTAATATAATTAAAGAATCTGATATAAAAAGAGTTATAGAATCAGCCCGAAATAAAGTTATTATTGTTGATGAAACTTATGCAAATTATTCAAACATAACATATAATAATTTGGCAAAAGACTATAATAACGTATTTATAGTACATTCGATGTCAAAAGACTACGCTTTGGCAGGTTTAAGACTTGGATACATAATCAGTGCCGAAGAAAATATCAATAATTTAAAAAAAGTAATAAGTCCGTATAGCGTAAACGCTTACGCCATAACGGCAGCCTTGGCGGCACTGGACGATATGGAATATTTTTATGCGTTAAGAGATGAAGTAAACAAGTCAAAAGAAGAATTAGCACAATTGTTTTCGACTTTGGGAGCAAAGGTATATAAGTCTTATGCCAATTTTCTACTCGTTGATTTTAAGAATAAAGCGGGATTTGTCTATAATTTATTGAAAAAAGAAAATATTATCGTAAAATTTTACAATAATCATCCGATATTAAAAAATCATTTGAGAATAACAATTCCCACAAAAACAGGGGTACAGAGAATAAAACAGGCATTAAAAATAAAACCTGCGCTTGTTTTCGATATGGATGGAGTTTTGGTTGATGCAAGGAACTCATACAGAGCAGCAATCAAAGAAACCTTTGAAAAATTATCAGGTAAACCCGTAACTCAAAAAGAAATTCAAGATGCCAAAAATTTAGGCGGATTAAATAACGATTGGGATTTAACAAAATATTTACTAAATAAAGCAGGTTACGATATACCCTACGAAAAAATAACGGAAATCTTTCAGGAAATATATTGGAACAATGGAAAAGGTTTAATAAATAACGAAACACCGTTATTCAACAAAGAACTTTTAAAAGAGCTTTCAAAAGAATATCAATTGTCTGTTTATACAGGCAGGCTTAGACAAGAAGCATTATATGCACTTGAAAGGTTTAATGCTGATGAATTATTCTATCCGATAATAACCTCGGATGATATCCCTACAGGCAAAGGGAAACCTGATTCCTTAGGATTAAACTTAATGAAAGATTTAACTTATGCAAGCGAATATTACTATTTTGGAGATACAAAAGATGATATAACCGCAGCAAAAAATGCAGGTTATAAAGCAATAGGTATCTTGCCTCCTCAGGATAAATCGGAACACTTAGCAAACAGCTTGAAATCAGAGGGTGCGGATTATATACTTAATTCGGTTGATGATATAAAAACAATACTTGAAAGAGAAACAAATAATGAGAAAGTGCATTAAAGAAAGAAAGACATCGGAAACGGAAGTTTATGTTAAGCTGAACTTAGACGGAAACGGTGAATATAAAATTAATACAGGCATAAAGTTTTTTGACCACATGCTTGAACAGTTTGCACTTCACTCAAATTTTGATATAGAAATAAACGTAATCTCACATGATAAGGACAATCACCACATAGTTGAAGACGTTGCAATAACACTGGGCAGTGCAATTAAAGAATCTCTCGGAGATAAAAAAGGAATAAAAAGATACGGAGAAAGAACAATTCCGATGGATGAAGCACTTGTTTCCAGTATTGTAGATATATCCGGCAGAATATTTTCAAAAGTAACCGCAGAAATAAAAGATGAAAAGACCTCAGATTTTGAAACAGTTATTGTGCCGCACTTCTTTTCAAGTTTTGCACAGTCAGCATTAATGACCATTCACATCAGAATGATTGACGGATTTGACACTCATCATATTATTGAAGCCATTTTTAAATCATTTGCAAGAGCATTAAAAGAAGCTGTATCCATAGATTTAAAAAATACCGATAAAATCCCTTCAACAAAAGGTATTATATAAGTGAGATAAGGATTGTAAATTAAATTAGCATGCCTGTTATGCTGCATTAATCGGACTGAAAAATTTAATCCAATATTTTACAATGTTTTCGGGATATTTTAAGAGTTCAAATAATAAATAATCTTTAGGTCTGTAAGGACGTCTAAGAAGTTTCATTTTGGCTTCTTTGGGAGTTCTGTCAGCCTTTTTTTGATTACATTCTTTGCAGCAGGCAACAATATTTTCCCAGATATCGGGGCCGAAACGGGATTTAGGGAATACATGATCCAAAGTAAGTTCTTTTGGTGAAAATTTTTTACCGCAATATTGACAAATATATTCGTCCCTGACCAATATATTTTCTCTGCAAAAAGGCAGCTCCTTATAAGGAACTGCCAAATTATAGGTTAATTTTATTACTCTTGGGATATAAACATTTTCAATTTTAATGCCGGAAGATATATCGTTATTTTCGGAAGCGCAAACAGCTTTTCCTTTCATTAGAAGTATTAATGCACGTTTCCAACTGCATATATTTATAGGGTGATTATATTTATCAAGTAAAAGTACCTTTTCCATATTATCTCCTACAATTGTAGTATTCCCGTTTTAAGCGAAATTTAAACAATTTATAAAAAGGGAGAATTTATGTAATAATAGAGAAATGAATAAGAGTTTATTTGAAATATATAAAATATTTTTGATAATAGGAGCGCAATTACTCGGCGGAGGGTATGTAATAGTACCATTGTTAAAGAAATATCTGGTTGAAGAAAGAAAGTGGATAAGCGAAAACGAACTGATAGATTATTTTGCAATGAGTCAATGCATTCCGGGGATAATAGCGGGGAATATAGCAATATGTACGGGATACAAGATAAGAGGAATAACAGGTGCCATAGCTGCGATATCGGGGATAATAACATCGCCGTTTATATGCATAATACTGTTGGCAAACATTCTAAACGAGATAACTGAAATTGAAATAATAAAAAATGCCTTTTGGGGAATAAGAATTTCGGTAACGGTATTGATAATAATAACGATAAAGGATATATGGAAATCGAGCGTAAATTCGGTATTTACATATATTTTGTATTTGATAATATTGACTGCATTAATATTTCTTCCGATATCGCCTGCGATAATAATAATATCGGCGGCACTAATCGCATTAATATACGGAAAAGTAAGGAGCAAAAATGTTTAAGTTATACATAATGCTTTTTACGGAATTTTCAAAAATAGGTTTATTCGCAATCGGGGGCGGTTATGCGGTTTTACCGTTTTTATATTATCTTCAATCCGAATATAATTGGTTTTCTACTGATGAATTAACGAATATGATAGCGGTATCAAATATAACCCCCGGGCCTATAGGAATAAATGCCGCGACATACACTGGATATACAACCGCAGGAATAGCGGGCGCACTAATTGCAACATTATCTATAGTGTTAATTCCGTTTATTTTAACGGTTTTAATAACAAAATTGTTTGATAAATTTGAAAACAATAAAACAATGTGTGCGATATTTACGGGGCTAAGACCCGCAGCATGCGCATTATTGAGTTCTATAGCAATAAAACTGTTTTATCGGGCAATATTTACGGATTTTAAATCATTAACCGAATTTCAAATTGATATTTCGTCACTTATATTATTCATAATATTAATACTGCCTTTTTCATTTATTAAAAAAAATCCCTTAATAACAATACTGGCAGGAGCCATTGGCGGGATAATAATTAAGAGTTTTTAAATATTAAGAAATATTAACAATAACATATTAGAAGTAAATTTCAACGAAGAAAATGTTTTTATATATATGTGGTTAGTTTTATAGATAATTAAATTGGGAGGTAGTGTATGCCGGGAATTTTCCAAAATGATGTTATGAGTACAGGTGTTACATCCGTATATAATCCGGTAAATTATGGAAGCGGTTCATATTGTTATATGGATCCCGAAACACAACAAGAAATGCATGACAATCAAGAATATGCTATTGTATTACACAATCAAGACCAAGCTGAAGCATTAACATTAGAAAACACTATAAAAGATTTTGTATCTTATGTTGAAAACGGTGAAGAAGACCACGCACTTGAAGCATACAATGATATACTTGTTGAACTGCAGAAACAAAGCAACTTTGACGGTTTAATGAGAGAAGATGGCGACGACAGTATGCTTAGAGCTACCGCATATAAACAAATAGAAACATATTTATCAAACAGAGATAACGAACAAGTAGACGTAGAAGAATGGTTGGAAGATGAAACTCAAAACATAAAAGAAAGAGACAGACAAAAAGGATTTACCTTCAAAGAAGACAGAGTTGATGAAACGACAACTGAAGATCTGGTAGAAGCACTTACAGGTAAAGAAGTATACAGAAACGAAACCACAGTAGCAGGACATGCTTGGAATGCAGTATGCGGATTCTTCCCAAGCGTAGGAAGATTTATCTTCGGCGACAAAGCACACTACTAAAAATCAAACCGAAACAAAAGTAATAAATAAAAAGGCGGACTTTGTATCCGCCTTTTTTCATTTATTTTTAAGTTCTTCAAATTTATCTTTCAAGATACGGGATCGGGGATTCTGTTGTGAAGCAGCTGACCTTCAATTAAGAGTTTTTGTCTGACAATTCTGGCAGGAACCCCGACGACGGTGGAATTTTCGGGAACGGAATCAATAACAACGGAGCCTGCTCCTATTCTGGAATTTGAACCTATTTCAATATTTCCGAGTATTTTAGCGCCCGAACCTACTACGATATTATTAGCCAGAGTAGGATGACGCTTACCGTGTTCTTTGCCTGTACCACCCAAAGTTACACCCTGATACAAAAGTACATCATCCCCGATAATTGTTGTTTCACCGATAACAACACCCATTCCGTGGTCAATAAAAAACCTTCTGCCTATTCTTGCATTAGGATGAATTTCTATTCCAGTTAAAAATCTTGAGAAATTAGAAATACACCTTGCAATAAAATACAAATGCCAATAATTTAATTTATGAGCAATTCTGTGTAAGATTAATGCATGCAACCCGGGATAGCAAAACAATACTTCTAAAATACTTTTTGCTGCGGGATCTTTTTCGTAAATTGTAGCAATATCTTCTTTAATTTGTCCGATTGCTTTTTTAATTAAGCGCATTTATACACCTTTTATAAATTTTCTTTTTCCGTACTGAACTATAACAGGAAGCATAGATTTTGTAATTACACATGAAGGATTAGTCTGTTTTTCAGAATTAATTTTAATTGCACCCGAAGCTGCTAAACGTTTTATATCACTTCTGCTTAAAGAAGAATCAAATTCGGATATAAAATCCAACAGAGAAATATCTTGATTTATTTCAACTTCGGGAATATCATCCGGAATTTCTTTATTTTGAACGACTTTGATAAAATTTTCCTGAGCTTCATCAGCTGCCGATTTTCCGTTATACATTTCGGTAATTAAATAAGCAAGCTTCATTTTTATATCACGGGGATTTTCATTTTTTAATCTTTGTTCTATTTGATTAAGTTCTTCAGTTGATATTTCGGTTAAGAGTGCGAAATATTTAACGATTAGATTATCTGAAATAGACATTAATTTACCGTACATATCTTTTGGGGAATCAGTTAAACTAATACAATGCTGAGGGAAAGATTTTGACATTTTAACAATACCGTCAGTTCCTTCCAACAATGGAAGAAGCATAACCATTTGAGGTTCTTCTTTACCGTAAGCGGATTGAATTTCTCTGCCAAGCAAATTATTAAAACGTTGGTCGGTACCGCCAAGTTCAATATCCGCATCAACGACAACCGAATCATAAGCCTGCATTAAAGGATAAAAGAATTCATGAACGGAAATCGGTCTGTTTTCCGCATATCTTTTTGCAAAATCGTCACGTGTCATAATTTGCGCAACGGTAACTTTCGAAGCCAATTTTAACATATCAACGAAATTAAGATTAAAAAGCCAATCCGAATTATTTCTTATTTCAGCTTTTGACACATCAACAACTTTAGAGATTTGCTCGAAATAAGTTTTTGCATTTTCCTGAACTTGTTCTTTAGTAAGACTGGGACGGGTATCGGATTTTCCCGAAGGATCACCTATCATTGCCGTACCACCGCCGACGATTAAAACAATTTTATGACCTAAATCCTGAAATTGCTTTAATTTACGCATAACAACGGTATGACCTAAATGAAGGTCAGGTCTTGAAGGATCCATACCCAGTTTAACTCTTAACGGTTTGTTATCTTCTTTTGATTTTTGAAGTTTATAAGCGAGTTCTTCAACCCCACCGGGTAATACTTCGGCACCTCTTGAAATTAATATAGCCT
>CANQLK010000016.1 GCA_947624665.1 Candidatus Gastranaerophilales bacterium | reverse complement strand
CTTAATCCCGGAAACAAATGGTATTGCGTATATTTGAATCAGGAAACGGGTGAAACGGGTTGGGTCTATAACGAAGATGATTCCGCCTTTATGACGTACAGAAATCTTTTTTATAAATACGGAAAACAATACGGACTAAGGTTATACAGTGATTTACCGAAAGAAGAAAAAGTATTATATTCCGCAGAGGATAAAAGTTCAAAGGTTGTGGACGAATTAACATATCCTAAGTATATTAATTTTACGGTTATTCGAGGCAACTGGATGTTGGCTTCCGTCACAGATTTAACCTCTAATCAGGCAAAAGTAGGCTGGTTTAATTGGCGTAATGATGACGGAACTTTAAACATGTTTCCGAATTTTAAAGATTAACATTTGTAAATTTAATTAAATAAAAAAATTTTTTAATAACAATTTATTCCATTCAGATGATTTAAAAAAAACGACAAATGAATAGGAGAATGTTATTATGAATATTAAACCGTTAAATTTAACCAATATAAAACCGTTAAATATACAAAACAATCAAAGAAAAATATTATCAACACCGGCTTATGACATGTTTGTACGTTCAACCCCGGCATTTAAAGGCGACGAAGAAAATTCATCATTTGCAAAATGGGCAGATAAAACAAATTTTCTTAAAGAAAGCTTCCCCAACATTATTACAAACCGTGATAACATACTTGGAAGCGGCTACAGTCATTCAACTTACGTAATCCCCGGTAATGATGAGTATATATTAAGAGGTCCTAATTACAAAAGCGTAGAAAGAAACTTAAATCAATTTGATTTTTCTACGGCTAAATTTAACGAAACAGAAGATAAAAACTTAAAGATAAACATCGGACAATCTGTCGGAAACGTTATAGTAGAAACCGACTCAGGTATTCCAATGGCATTTCAGGTTCTAAAGAAACAGGAAGGAACTTCATACGGAATTCCTCATTATACAGCAATTTCCGATGAAATAACAGGCGAAGTAAGAGAAGGCGAACTGCCTTATGAAGCTCCCGAAAGAAAAGAAAAATATGCAAAATCACTTGAAACAGCAGCTAATATGCCTTTAGAAGCATATTCTCAACTGATTTCGGATTTGGAAGAAGCTTCTAAAGCAGGCTATCAATTCGATCATTTAAATTCAAACAATTTCCTTCTTGACACAAAAAATAATAGATTTAACCTTATCGATATGGATAAAAAGAATGGAGAAGTTAATTACGGTAATATTTTATATGCTCTTACAAACATAAACTACTTCCCCACTTACACTTCAAAAAGTCCTTTCGGAGAAGTATCAGGTAAAGAAATTGAAAAAGCAATTGATAATACCATTCAAATAATAGATAAATTCACTACGGCAATGAAAGAAAACGATGTTAAATTTGATAAAGACAATACCACTTTTGAATTTAACGAATTTCTGAGAAGTTACCCGATGTCTTATATAGTACGTTCTTATGACACGGATAAGAAATGGGAATATTTTGAACAAAAAGGAATTGCATAATTTAAAGTAAAAATAAAAGATGCGGCAGGATAGAATATTCTGCCGCATCTTTCATAAAAAACTTTAAAAAAAAAGCTAAATAATATCATTGTTTGATTGTTCAGGCAGAGTTGCGGAGTATTCGGCTATAATTCTTGAAATATCGGAACCTTTTATTACAACTTCCAATATTAATTGAGAATTAATCAATATTTTATCGGAATAAGAAAGTTCTTCCGTATCAAAAATTTCAAACTCAACAAAATCGGTACCTACGTAGTTCAGTCTGCCGTATCCTTCACTTGAGCCCCATTTCATGAAAACCAATTGTCTTTCAAACAATTTTAATTTATCCACCAATCTCATTTTTTTCTCCAATAAAATCTTCTTATAATATTATCGGAGTGAAATAACACAATAGTCAAGAAAACAATACAATTATGTAAAATTTGTTAAAAATTTTTCGTTACAATGGCGTTAAATCATTATTTAATCTAGTGTCACAAAGTTCATTCTTCGCTTGCTGTCTTGAAATTGCTTTGTGCTCGGTCTTGTCGCTCCTTCGGCTGTCGCCTTGTGCTCGCTTCCGACCTCGCTTTCCGGACTTCGTCCGTCCGCAATTTCGCTGTCTTGAAATTGCTTTGTGCTCGGTCTTGTCGCTCCTTCGGCTTATCGTAAAAATTTACTCGGACATTTCTTTACATTGTAAATTTTAAGTTTAATATCTTAACAAAACGAATAAAAATATTTTGTTTCGGATTTTGTTTTGATATAGTCATGTAAACGAGAGAAAAAGGAATAAAAAGTGACTTACACACTTAGCCGAAATACAGCTGAAAAAACGGATTCCAAAGTTTTTAACAACTACAGTTCTTTACCCTTCAATGATGTAAACAATATTGAAATAAAGCTGTTCAGAATATTTGAAGAAGAAATAAATTCACCTTCATCCGTACTATTAAGTTATAGAAATCAAGCCATAAATAAAATGGCGAAATTTATATCAGGACAACTGCAGCGTTCCGCTTCTATAGGTATAGCAGGTGAAACAGCTAGCGGAAAATCAACTGTTACCTGCGATATTATTGATACCATTGAAGTTTTTGCTGAAGAAAACAATACGGGAAGTATTATTACAAGAGTCAATACCGATGATTATTATTACGACAGGAGCGAAGAAGTAAAAAAAGCAGGAGGCATGGCTGAATTTGCAAAACATTATGATTTTGATGTGCCCGAAGCACTTGAACTCGATTTAATGTATAAACATATTCATTCTTTACTCAACGGAAATACAGTTATGCTCCCAAAATATGATATGTCGGGTACTACAATCAGGCATGACAATTATACTTTAGCTAAACCTTCAAAAATTATTATTTCTGAAGGTTTATTTACACTTACAGAAAAAATTAAAGATGCATTTGATTTTAAAGTATATGTAGATATTGATAGTGAAATTCAAAGAAAGAGATTTTTTATAAGAGCTCAAGAAAGAGGGCTTGGAGATAGTGCGGCGGCAATATATGAAAATGCTTCAAACAAAGCGGATATATATATAAGACCCGGAAAAGATATTGCTGATATTGTTTTATCGGGAGAATCGCCCAGATACAGATATAAAATGTTCTTAAATAAAATTCTTTCCGTTATAAAAGACGTACATTTTTCGAAATAGGCTGAATTATGGCGGAGTGTTTATTTCAGGGAAGTTTTAATCCTATACATAACGGGCATATTGAGGCTGCTAAATATGCATACGATAAATTTCATTTTGACAGGATAGTATTTATTCCTGCATTTATACCGCCACATAAGAATTTAAAAGATTTTAACACCGATAATGCAATGCACAGATTGAATATGGTACAGCTTGCGGTGGAAGATTATCCTTTTTTCACGGTTTCTGCCATTGAATATATGAGAAACAAACCCTCTTATACTTATGATACCGTTAGTCAAATATATGATATAATTAAGCCGAAAGAAAAAATCAATTTTATAATAGGTACTGATGCATTTATTAACATTGAAAGTTGGCACAGGGCAGACGAATTAAAAAGTTTAATAGACTTTATTCTTTTTGTCAGAGAAGATAATTTTAATGAAGAACCGTTTAAAAGATTAAAAGAAAAAGGATATAACTACAAATTAGCGGATAAACCGTTTTTAGATATATCGGCAACGGAAATAAGAGAAAGACTAAAACAAAATAAAGATATCTGTAATACAGTACCAAAAAAAGTAGCGGAATATATAAAGAATAACAATGTATACGACATATAGTACGGAAGAAATAAAAGCAAAATTAAAAAATACTCTCACATACGAAAGGTATATCCATTCTATAGGAGTAATGGAAAAGGCAGTGGAATTAGCAAAACAGTTTGGTTTAGACACGGAGAAAGCTGAGATTGCAGGCTTATTGCATGATTGTGCAAAGTGTCTCGAAAAAGAAGAGCTTGAAAAATACAGCGATTCTTTTACGGATAGCGAAAAAACAAGTACAAAGACATGGCATGCTCCTGTTGGTGCTTATATTGCAAAGCGTGACTTTGGTGTTACCGATGAAGAAATACTCTCTGCTATCAGATGGCATACCGTCGGAAAAATTAATATGTCCGACTTTGAAAAGATTATATTTATTGCCGATAAAATTGAATGCAGAACAAGAGAAGAAGATTTCAGAGAAAAAATAGAATCCGCATTAAATGAAAGACATAATCTGGATGATGCGATGTTAAAAAGCTTTAAAATAACCATAAAAAGCCTGTTAAAGCGTAAGCTTCCTATCTGCTTTGAAACCGTTGAAGTATACAATCATTTGCTTGAGCGTTCATTAAATAATTAAAATCAAAAACTTTTTATTTGTTGTAAAATAATGTTAAACAGTAAATAAAAGGAAAATATAATGACACAGCCTTTAACAGGAAATGAGATAAGAAAAGCATTTATAGAATTTTTTAGAGATAAACACCAATCAACGGAAGTGGCAAGTTCGAGTTTAGTACCCGATAATCCGACGGTTTTACTGACAACAGCAGGAATGCTTCAGTTTTTACCGTATTATTTAGGACTTGAAAAGCCGCCGTATAATCCCGCAAGAGCAGTATCATGCCAGAAATGCGCAAGAGCGGGCGGTAAAGATTCAGATATAGAAAACGTAGGCAGAACGCCAAGACATCATACGTTCTTTGAAATGCTCGGTAATTTTGCTTTCGGCGATTATTATAAAAAAGAAGTTATCCCCTGGGCATGGGATTTCGTTACAAATTATTTGAAATTAGACCCCAAAAGACTTTGGGTAACTATCTATGAAACAGACGATGAAGCATACAATATATGGACAAAAGATGTAGGTGTAGCACCTGAAAGAGTTATAAGAAAAGGCAAAAAAGATAATTTTTGGGGGCCTCCCGGGGCAACAGGTTCTTGCGGACCCTGTTCTGAAATACATTATGACTTAGGTGAACACTTGAAATGTTCCGATGATTGTTCTATTGCTACTTGCGAGTGCGACAGATGGGTTGAAATCTGGAACTTGGTATTCACAGAACTTTTTCAAGATGAAGAAGGTAATTTCTCACCTTTGGATAAGAAAAATGTTGATACGGGCATGGGTTTAGAGCGTATAGCGATGGTCGTTCAAGGTAAAGAATCAACATTTGAAACCGATTTATTATACCCGATATTGCAAAAAGTATCTGCAATGGCAAATGTTCCCTATAAAAAAGATAATAAGACGGACATTTCTTTAAGAATTATAACAGACCATGCAAGATGTGTAACTTTTATGATAAATGACGGAGTAACTCCGGGAAACGAAGGCAGAAGCTACGTTTTAAGAATGATTTTAAGAAGAGCATTAAGACACGGTAAAATCTTAGGCTTAGAGCTTCCGTTCTTAAATGATATCGTGGATACCGTTATTAATCAGTACAAAGAAACATATCCCGATTTATTAAAGAATGCGGATAAAATTAAAACAATAATCAAACAGGAAGAAGAAAGATTTAAGATTACTTTAGACAGAGGTTATAAGCTTTTAGAAGATTTAATGCAGAATAATAAAGTAATAGACGGAGAAAATGCGTTCAAACTTTATGATACATTCGGATTTCCTTTGGAATTAACCGTTGAAATAGCAGCAGAAAAAGGAGTCAGCGTTGATACTGAAGGTTACAAAGCAGAAATGCAGAAGCAAAAAGAAAAAGCAAAAGCCGCTGCACATAAAATCAGCCTGACTGACGACTTAATATACGTTGATGTAGAAAATAAATTCGGCTCAACGGAGTTCTTGGGTTATGAAACGAACAAAGCGGAAGCTAAAGTTATTGCAGTAATTGAAGCAGGCGATTTTATTGATATTATGCTTGATAGAACACCGTTTTATGCCGAATCCGGCGGACAAATAGGAGATACCGGCATAATTGAAGGTAAAGACTTTAAAGCAGAAGTTTTAAATACCTTTAAGGTTAACAAACTATTCGTACATCGTGTACAAATGATAAACGGTGAAGCTAAAACAGGTGATATTGTTACGGCTTCAATAGACAGTGCAAGAAGAAAAGAAATAACAATCCACCACTCGAACGCACACTTGATTCAAGCAGCCTTAAGAAAAGTGCTCGGAGAAGAAGTACATCAGGCAGGTTCTTTTGTAGAAGAAAACAGAACCCGATTTGACTTTACTTTCCCTAGAGCTATGACAAAAGAAGAAGTTCAAGAGGTTGAAGATATTGTTAACGGATGGATTGGAGAGGATTTGCCTCAAACAACCACAATAATGAATATAGAAATGGCAAAGAAATCAGGCGCCATGGCATTATTTGGCGAGAAATACGATGATGACGTAAGAGTTGTAAAAATGGGTGAAGTTTCATCGGAGTTATGCGGGGGTACTCATGTTACTTCTACGGGCAAAATTCGTTTAACCAAGATTGTTTCGGAATCGGCAGTAGCGGCAGGTACAAGAAGAATAGAGGCCGTTTGCGGTAATACTGCAATCAAATTATTGAGCAGAAAAGCCGAAATTGTTGACAAAATGGCCCATTCATTTAAAGTTCAATATGATGATTTAGGTGAAAGGATAATGAAATTAGCCGTTGATAATAAAAATTATCAGACGGAAATCGAAAACTTGAAGGCAGAACAGGCAAAAACCAAATTTCAATCATTTATATCAAAAGCACAGGATATCAAAGGCGGTAAGCTGTTTATATCCGAGATTGATGCATTTCCCAATAATCTTGTTAAATTGGGCAGTGAGATTTTATCTGCGAAGCTTGGTGAAAGCATAGTTGTGTTGGCTTCAGTTGATGAAGACAAAATAACTTTTGTTGTAAAAGTATCCGACAGCTTTGTTAAAAAAGGCATAAACGCAGGTCAGATTGTAAATGCCTTAGCACAAGCAACGGGAGGAAAAGGCGGCGGTCGTCCAAACTTTGCTCAAGGTGCAGGTAAAGAAAAAGAAAACCTTAGAAGTGCTTTAGCAGATATCGAAAAGCAGATAAAGCAATCCGTATAAAAACGGCGTTGATTTAATTCAGATAGAGAAAGTAAAAATTACTTTCTCTATTTTTTATTCTTTTTTAATTTTATCTGTAATGCATTTTTCATGCTAAACTAATATTATTGGTAGAAAAAAGGCAGAAATACAGAAAATGGATAAGAACGTAATATGCGTAAAATGGGGAAATAAATTCGGTTCGGAATGGGTTAATAATTTGCATCGAATGGTAGAAAAGAATTTAACCGTAGCACACAGATTTGTATGTTTTACGGACAATAAAGAAGGAATAGAAGAAGGAATTGAAATATTTCCGCTGCCCGAACTCAATGATGACGGGCTGCCGGAAAAAGCCTGGAAGAAGTTGGGGCTTTTTACGGATAAACTCGGCGATTTACAGGGTGAAGCTTTATTTTTGGATTTAGATGTTGTTATCAGAGATAACATTGACTGCTTTTTTGAACAAGAAGGTGAATTTTTTATTATAAAAGATTGGGATTTCCCCGATGATATTATAGGAAATTCTTCGGTATTCAAATTTAATGTAAATAAACATAGAGACATTATTGATAATTTTTATAAAGAAGGAAAAGACATAAGGGACAGATACAGAAATGAGCAAGCATTTTTATCTCATCAAATGAATAAAAAAGGAATATTAAAGTATTGGGATAAAAAATGGTGTGTTAGTTTTAAAAGAAACTGCTTAAGAAAATTCCCTTTAAATTATTTTATGGTGCCAAAAGACCCGACAGAAGCAAAGATAATAGTATTTCACGGCAGACCGAACCCATTGCAGGCATATAACGGATTCTGGGGTAAAGGCGGTTTAAGATATGTAAAACCTACAAAATGGCTCGATAACTATTGGTTTTTAAAAAAGTAAATAAAAATGTTTTACATATAGCAGTAAAAGGGTATATAATAAGCGTATTAATTTCTTAATATCGGTAACATCAGTGGGAATATTATCAGGTTTAAAAAATTTATTAGGTCAGATAAATGAAATAGATAGTTCTATCTATTCAAAGAGTCGTGATTTCGCTGATGTATACGCAAAAAATATAGAGTTGGAAGAAGAAATAGCCGCAAGAACAAAGGAACTCGAGCAGGCAAATCAGACTATTCTGACACTCAACAGTGTTTGGGATATGATGAATTCTTCACAACCATTATCTAATATGCTTGAAAAAATAGTTAATATTTTGCATGAGGACTTAGACTACACCTTCGCCGTTATCTTGAAAATAGAAAAAGATGAAAACGGGAATAAATATTTTTCAGTAAAAGCGGATTCGGGTAATAGAAGCATAGCGCAGGCTTTATCATTTATCAACGAAACAATGGAGACATACAGACTCCCTTATATAACTAACTCCATTGCCGTGAAGTCGGTTTTAGAAAACAAAATTCTATCTACTCCCGATATGACAGGGATGTTACGAATGTTCTTTCCAAGGCTTACGGAAGAACAGTTGAAGGAAGTAATGTCGGGAATTAATTCAAAAAGCTGCACAATTATTCCGTTAAAGTATTCAAACGATAAATTCGGGACAATGATAGTAACATCTCAAAGAGATAACGTAACTGATACTGAAATGAATTTTTTGTCCTTATATGCAAATCAGGTAGAGTTGGCAATAACCGTAGCAGGATTATTCGAAGAAGTAAAGAAACAGGCAATAACGGATCCGTTAACGGGACTGTATAACCGCAGATATTTTGAAGAAAATATTATAAAAGAAGCAGAACGTTCGCTTCGTTTGAAACAGCCGTTTTCTCTTATAGCATTGGATTTGGACTATTTAAAAAGAATAAACGATACATACGGACACCAATATGGTGATATAGCCATCAAAACAATCGGAAATGTATTAAAAAAAGAAGCACGTTCAATAGATATCCCATCAAGAATAGGCGGAGAAGAGTTTGAACTTCTTTTGCCGGGGGTAGACAGCAAAGGAGCTTTGATTGCAGCAGAGAGAATAAGAAAATCCATTGAGAATCAGGTTATAGATACCATAGGAGGTATAACCGCAAGTATCGGAGTAGCTACATTTTTAGAGCATTCGGACAGAATCGACGAATTGACGGAGCTGGCGGATCAAGCCATGTATAAAGCTAAAATAAGCGGCAGAAATCAGGTTCGAATTGCTCAAAAAATTGATTCAACAAGTTGGCAGCAAACGGCAATTGAAACATTTATGGATATTATTTCAAAAAGACGTATTTCCATAGATGACAGCACGATGAACACTATTAATTTAAAGCTTGAAAAACTGAAATCAAATGTTTCGAATGAAAATTCGGTTGATGCAATATATTCCGTTGTGGATTTAATATCACAAACATACAATCAATCTTATAAAGCAGGAACAACAAAATCAAAATTATATTTAGCCGAAATGATAGCGAAGAGAATAGACCTTCAGCCCGATGAAATAAATAAACTGCGCTTGGCTTTAATGCTGTATGATATCGGTAATCTTATGATTCCGAATGCTATTTTAAATAAGAAAGAGCCTTTGACTGAAGAAGAAAAAAATATTATTCATACACATCCTTTGCTTGCAGCAAGAGAAATTTTAAAACCTATCTCTAACATACAAGAGGTAATCCCCATAATTGAGAACCATCACGAAAACTGGGATGGAAGCGGTTATCCGGAAAAGAAATCAGGCATTGAAATTCCCATATCATCTCAGATAATTTTACTTGTTGATGCTTTTTATGCAATGACACAGGATAGACCCTACAGACAAGCTTATGATATAGATAAAATTATTGATATTATCAAAAGCGAAGCGGATAAGCGTTGGAGCAAAAAACTTGTTGAAGATTTTATTTACGTGGTGAAAAATGAGTCATTATTTTAATACCGAAGATATTATTACATTTTTATACAAAAACGTTACCTCCAAAAAAGATTCGGTTTTAATAAAAGATACAACGAGATTATCAAAGGTAAAATTTGATTCTTATATAGACAGTTCAATAACTTCGCCGCTTTCATTTACCGTATTTCAATTATCGGATAAGGGTGAATTATTGATTGACGATACAGCAAGGATTATAGAAAGCGAAGCCGCATTTTTTCTATTTGTAAATCCAATACACGGATGGATTTTTGCCGTAAAAAATACGCTTGAAAATCAAAGAAAACTTATAAGAAAAGAACCGATTCAAAATTTTAAAATAAAATTTCTGGAATAATTTAATTATTCTTCTACATTAAATA
The DNA here is from genome assembly GCA_947624665.1 of Candidatus Gastranaerophilales bacterium. GTDB lineage: Bacteria > Cyanobacteriota > Vampirovibrionia > Gastranaerophilales > Gastranaerophilaceae > Avigastranaerophilus. The sequence goes on along the minus strand of CANQLK010000016.1, from coordinate 8,340 downwards.
CCTGCTGTGAAGATTCTTCTTTCATAGCCGTTTCCAAGAGGATATAAGTCATATAAGCACCAAGAGCAACAGCTTTAGGGTCAAGATCTGTATTTTGTGCCGCCTCTATTATTGCGGAATTTATTTCGGGATTTTCTTCTTTTATATAATGGATCATTTTTTTCCGCCAAGAATGCACATCCTGAAAAATTTCTGCAAAACAAAGCGTAGATTGTTCTTGTGTTACTATTGGAAGCATTTTGTATTTTATCCGTCCTATATGTACAGCAGTGATTATATACAAAAAAACGAAGCGTTTCATCATATATCGGGTGTAGTTTACAAATTGTTTTAAAAACATTGTGTTTAGAATATAATCAAAGTGGAAAGGGGCAAAAAGAAAAATATGATTATTCCGAGTATTGACTTAATGGACGGAAAAGCCGTTCAACTAAGACAGGGAAAAGAAAAAGTTCTTGAAAAAGATAATGTTTTAGAACTTGCAAAATATTATTCCCGTTTTGGTGAAATCAGCGTAATAGATTTAGATGCAGCTATGAATAAAGGCGACAATGAATCTTTGATTAAGGAAATATGCAAAATTGCCCATTGCAGAGTCGGTGGAGGAATAAGAGATAAAGAAAAAGCAAAAAGAATTCTTGCAAACGGAGCAAAACAAATAATAATAGGAACTGCCGCAAATGAAGAATTCTTATCAAAACTGCCAAAAGATAAAATTTTGGTTGCCATAGATTCAAAACAAGGGAAAGTAACCGTTGAAGGTTGGAGTAAAGAAGTTAACGTGTCTCCTGAGGAATATGAAAAACGTTTTGATAATCTTTGTTCGGGTTATTTATATACCATTGTTGACAAAGAAGGACTTATGCAAGGTACCGATACGGACGCCATAAAGAAAATAAGAGCAATGACAAACAAAACTCTTATTGCTGCAGGCGGTATTTCAACAATTGAAGAAATTGTTGAACTTAACAAATTAAACATATCAACCCAGTTAGGTATGTGCATATATACAGGTGCGGTTAAACTTGAAGATGCTTATATTGCTGTTATGGACTTTGACAAGCAAAACGGATTAATTCCCACAATAGTACAAGATGTTGATACGAAACAGGTTCTAATGCTCGCATATTCCAATAAAGAGTCGTTAAGAAAATCTTTATCAGAAGGTCTTGCTACATATTACAGCCGTTCGAGACAGGAATTGTGGACAAAAGGTCTGACTTCAGGCAATACACAAGAATTAATCAGCGCGAAATTTGACTGCGACAGAGATACATTATTATTTAAAGTAAAACAAAAAGGTAATGCGTGCCATACAGGCAGATATTCCTGTTTTGAGGACAGAAATTTTTCCATAAACGAGCTATACAGCCTTCTTTTGGACAGAAAAGCCAATCTGCCCGAAAACTCTTATACTACTAAATTGTTTAAAAATGAATTTTATTTAAAACGAAAAATAATGGAAGAAGCATTTGAATCCGTAAATTATGAGCTTGGCGACGGGCTTGAATGGGAAGCAAGCGATTTGGCATACCACATGCTTACTTTTATGGCACTTCATAATGTTACTCCCCAAGATATTATCAACAATTTGGCTTCCAGAACAAAATAGGTTTTTATTATGAAAATATGCAATTACAGTGAAATCAATGATGATTTCTTTAAGAAAACGGAATTTGAAAATATATCGTCAGTTAACGAGATTATAAAAGCGGTACAAGAGAATGGCGATGAAGCAATAAGAGAATATGCAAAGAAATTCGGTGATGGAGATATAGGCGAATTTCGACTTACGGATAAAGAAATCCAAAGTGCAATAAATAATACGGATAAAAAAACAATAGCTTCAATAGAATATGCAATAAATAACGTAAGGGAATTTGCACGTGCGCAATACAACAGCATAAAGGAAATTGAAGTAAACATAAACGGAAATATTCTCGGGCAAAAAAAAGTAGCCATAGATTCGGTTGGATGTTATATACCCGGCGGTAATTATCCTTTGCCGAGCAGTGCAATAATGACAATAGTTCCCGCTAAAGTTGCAGGTGTAAAACGTATAATTGCGATGTCACCAAAAATAAAAGACGTAACCGTTACCGCCGCTTATCTTGCAGGTGCGGATGAAATATACAGAATAGGCGGAGTGCAAGCCATAGCTGCCATGGCATACGGTTGTGAGTCAATAGAGAAGGTAAACAAAATAACAGGCCCCGGAAATAAATTTGTAACAGCGGCAAAAAGACAAGTCTACGGCGAATGCGGCATTGATTTTCCTGCCGGCCCGTCAGAAGTGCTTATTATCGCAGATAACAACGCTAATCCCGAATTTATTGCCGCCGATATGCTTGCCCAATGCGAACACGATAAAGATGCAAGAGCTTTTCTTATATGTTTTTCAAAAGATTTTGCTTTAAAAGTCGAGAAACAAGCTGAAGAATATTTAAAAACTTTACCAACTAAAGATATTGCAAAAGTATCGTTTGATAAATCCGTTGCAATTATTGTAAACTCAATCGATGAAGCGGTAGAAGCCACAAATAAAAAAGCACCGGAACATTTGGAACTATGTTTCGGCGATTCTTTTGATATAAATAAATTTACTAATTACGGTTCGATGTTTATCGGTTCATACAGTGCAGAAGTATTTGGAGATTACGTTTCAGGCACAAACCATACGCTTCCTACAAATCAGGTAGCAAAGTTCTCCGGCGGCTTAAGTGTTTTTGATTATTTTAAAATCCAAACATATCAAATAATCAATGAAAAATCTCTTAAACAAACTGCAATAAATGCTTCGGCTTTGGCTTTTCAGGAAGGTTTATTTGCGCATAAACTTGCTGCAGATATAAGAATTAAACACCTATAGCCGAATTCAATATTTCTTCGGGGGTATTTTTAGCTTCTATTTGTTCCTGAATTAAAGAAAGTTTCTTTTCTATATTATACTTTATTGTTTTTTTACTTATATTTGATGAAATTCCTTTTGATATTTCATCAAAAATAATATAAGAATTTAGCTGCATATAGGATTTTAAATCTTTGGCTTTTTTGCCTGATTTAAGTACTGTTTCAATTTTTTCGAGATTATATTTCAATATAGAGTCAACGATATATTTATTTCTTCTTAGTGATTGTTTTTCATAGTCGTTAATTAAAGAATTTAAAAGCACTCTACAATGAGTTTCTATTGTATTGGAGAAACTTTTTCTTTGAATCCACGGAATATTTTTTGAAATATGTTCGCTGCATTCTTTTAATTTTGCTTCCGTGTGTTTAACAAGCAAATACTTTTTAATTCTTTCTTTTAATTCATTCATTATCGGTGTCCTTCTTACATCTACAAGAAATTTATATCATAAATTAAAAAATCTTAACTACTCCAAATGTATGGGAATTTAAAAAATTATTATATAATGTTCTTATGAACGGTAATTTTCAATTTTTAAAAAAAGCAGATAAAAATTTGTATGACATAATAACAGATGCGGAAAGGTTATACAAAGATGAGTATTTTGAACAATGCATTACTCAAACAAGAAGGTTTGCCGAGCAAATTTGTAAAAACATTATGGAGCAAAATAATTTAAGTGTTTCGACTTTTGATGAAATGCTTTCAGTGTTGGAAGATAAATCACAAGGAAGTATTCAGGAAAAAGAATTTATTGATGATTTATACTTCCTAAAAAAAAGCGGAAATAAAACGGTTCATTCAGGGAAAGTAAAACATGAAGCTATGACTGCGCTTGAATGTTTAAAGCGTTCTTTTGAAGCTTCGCTTTCTTATTGCGTGTATATTCTAGGTACTTCCAATTCCATATTGAAACTTAATTATGATGTTGAACTTTTAATTACAGATAAGAAATCTAAAAAATCATTAAAAGAAAAATATATTGAAGCGAAACAAAATCAGGAACAAAATCAAAATCAATATAATTCAAATCCGATACAAAAAAAAGAAAAAAGCTCATACCGCAATAACTTTTCATACCCGAAAAATAATAATAAAAATATTCCTTTATTTTGGAAATTTATACTGTTTCTTTGTTCCGTTTCAGGCTTAATGATTGCTTATATCTGTGCATTATTACTTTTTAAAAAGTTTTTATCATAACCATATAAGTAAATAAAAGCAAAAAGGCAAAAATATAAAAATATTTCCGACATTTCTTCAAATACAAGATTTTTGCCGTATTTATCGGCATATTCACTTAAAACAATACCCAAAGCTGACATTAAAATATTATAAACGGGAATTTTAAATTCACAAATATATTTCCAAAGAACTTTATATAACTCATTTTTCATAAAATAAATAAATACCGATATAATGAAAATTCCGAATAAAGGATGAGCAAGATACCCATATTTAATATCCTCCCAGGCATAAAATGTATTCTCCATATCAGGAACCGCAAAAAATAAAGTTCTTCCGCAGTTTATTTCCCGTAATATAAATATTACAGTCAATAATGCAATAAAAATAAAAAATTTATTATCTGTTTTAACTTTAATTGAAGCAAAAAAACAAGCAAATAAAATAAACATTTGAATATTTTCCAACAGCCCGTTTTCATATCCGAATTTTTGAGGCAGAAAGATACTCATTGGAACTATTAATATAAGACTTATTATGCAAGGTAAATAAATTGCATATATTTTAAAATCTAAGTGCTTTAAAATAAAATCCTTCATATTCATATTTAATTTTATACCAATGCTAAAAATTAAAGCTTAAAATTAAAAAATATTCAATAAAAAGTAATAAATATTAAACAAGAAGGGCATAACCCTTCCCGTTATAAAATATCAAACCATAATGTCATCAGTTTGACGAATCATTTTTTATAATATCAAGTTCTGATTTTTTCCAGAATTTGAAACCGCCTCTTAATATAACGGAAGGATAATGTTTTTCAATAAGTTCAAGCGCAGTATTATAGGCTCTCGGGCATGTATCCGAATATGTATAAATAACTGTTACTTTAGATTTATCAAGCATTTCAAGATTATCTGATGATTCTTTATACGGAATATGCATTGCATAGGGGATATGTCCGTCCAAATAATCTTCATATTCCCTTACGTCAACTATATTTATTTTATCGGGATATTGCTCTATTATATCTGCTAAAGTATACGGCCCTACGGTATAAGAAATAATATTCTCAAAAAATTTTTTAGCTCTTGATAAATCTTTTGTTATTTCACTGTGAGAAAACATATAAATTCCTTTCTGTAATAAACTGACAAAAGCATTTTATTAAGAATTAAAAAAATAATTATCCCTCTACGGTATATTACTCCGTTTATCAGAAAAAATATTAAAAGCAAATTTCTGATTTTTATATAAAAAATACAATAAAAGTTTATATTTGAACGAATTTTTTAAACTTTTTAGAGGAATGATTTTTTTTAAAAATTTATTATTATAAAATCGAAAGGTAATGGTAAATTCTCTTTTGAAAGATATTAGGATAATTAAAAAATGAAAAAAAGCGAAAAAGATAAAATAAGAAACTCTATCAGAATGTGCAAATTAAGACTTGAAACTATAAAGCCTCATTTGACCGAAGAAAAACACGCATTAAACGAATCATTTAATAAACTATTAATAGAAAAAGCTATTTTACGTGACAAATTATTAAAGAAAGAACTTTCTTTATTCGATAAAATATTGAAAAAAATTAATTCAGGCAAAAAAGAATTAATATGCGATTATTTTAAATAAAAAATAAAAGATATGAAAGGGGCTCGTCGCCCCTTTCATATCTTTTATGAACAATAAATACAGTATAAATACTGTATTTATATAATGCCCGAATATAATAATTTATAACATCCCTAACAGTGTATTTTTTATATTTAATAGAATAATAATATAAACTATGATATTATACGTAGTATCCGAATAGAAAACTGTTTAAGAATAATACTTACAATAGTTTTTTTATGCATTTAAAGGAGCTTATATGAAAAAGTTAATACTGATTTTATTAATAATAACAAGTTTTTCAGTTAGTGCTTATGCGCAAAAATATAAGGTCACGGCAGGCGGAAAAGTTACTTCTAAAGACGGAAATATTCAAAACAGTGTTCAATCGAATAATCTGATTAATAACTATTACGGCAATCAATACGTAGATACACAGCAAGCTGCCGCAAATAATGTACAGACTTTTGATATAGTTATGGATTACTCGGGCAGTATGGACTATTGGATTAACAGCGCAAAGCGCTTTATGGCACAAATCATTGCCCAACTTCCATCAAATTATAAAATAGGTTTCAGAGTATTCGGCTACAATAACGGACATAACCCGTATAATCCCATTGTAGGGGTTGCAAAAGAAGTTGTAAAGAATAATAAAGGTAAATATAAAGTAAAAACCGACGTTGCTTCTTATATGGGAAGTACCAACCTTACTTGTTCGTCAACAAAAAGTATGGTAGCGGTAAGTGCCAAAAATACCGCTTTACTTCAAAATAAAATGAATGAAGTAGAAATAGGCGGTGCCACGCCTTTAACTTTGGCATTATACAATGCCGTAAATCAAGACTTTGCAGGACTTGAAAAGAATTATAAAAAGAAAATAATCCTGATTACCGACGGATTTGAAACCTGCGGAGGTGACCCTTGCGAATATGTAAAAAGATTGGTTAAAGAAAGAAATGACATTATTATAGACGTAGTTCTTGTTTCCGCATTATCATATAAAATAGAATGTCTTGCTAATGCGACAAACGGAAAAGTGTACACTCCTGCGGATGTGAACAGTTTTATGAATGTTATCAAAGATTCATTTACAACAACCGCTTCTCCTGAGGATAATCAAGAAGAACAGCAATACGAACAGCATTACGAATATATTAAAGATTAATTTAAGTCCACTTCAAACGATTTTCCGTATATTTTTACACTGTATTTCAAGGTTTCGTTTTTATAACCGTCAGGCGGAGGATTATACCCCGGATTATTCATTATGGCATTATAAACCTGATCGTTTAAGCTGTCATTATCGGATTGCTTTATGAATTTTCTATCCGTCAGTTTCCCGTTTTTATCTATTTTGAAAGAAACAATACAATTTCCGTCACCTATTACTCGTGAAAAATTAACATCTGCCGTTATTTTATTTCTTAATTTAATCTTATAGTTTAATAATTCTTTTTTTAATTTTTCAATGTCCTCTGCGGATTGTTCAGGCTGTGTTATAGAAGGTTGAATGTTAAGAGGCAGGGGAGCTTGAGTATTGGTATTTTTTGCATTGGCATCAGTTTGATTTTGTGTTTTAGTTTGTGACGGGGATTGGTTTTGAGCTGTTGTCTTTTTCGGCTGCGGTGTTGTAGTATTCATAGAGGGCTGTTTTTGCGGTTTTACAACCGTTGTATTACTTTTATTTGTTTTATTTTGCTTTGTTTCCTGTTTCTGTTGTTTTGTAACAGCGGTAGTTTTTGGTGTTTTGGCTTCTGTTTTCTCCGTTTTTACGGGGGATTTTATCACCTGCTTTTTTGTCTGTTCGGGTGTTTTTTGTTCAACGGACGGTTTAACAATTGATGGCTCTTCCACCGTTTCAACAACTTGGGGTTCCGCTTTTCTTTCAACCCATAAAGCGCTTATTGATGGTATATTCTCCGTCTGCTTTAATTCTATATGTTTTTCCGTTTTTTGTTCTTCCTGCTCCGGCTTTTCTATTCTTATAAATATTAAAGAAAGTATTGATAAAATTATACACGCTATAAATATTGCTAAAGATATATAATCAGCCTGTTTCGATTCGGTTTGAACCTTCTTTTGCGTATTTTTTACATTCTCTTTAACGACTTGTTTAGGCGGTATTTGTAAGTCTGCGGTTTTAACGAGTTCAATTTTAACGGGTTCTGTTTTGATTTCTTCAAATTCAATATTCCCGCAATCGCAATATTGAGGTTTTTCACTGTATTCTTTTCCGCAGTCTGTACATTTATACATAATTTATCCTTTTATCAGTTTTTAATTTTTTCGGAATCTTTAAAGTCGCTCGGCTTAGAATATTTTAGGGTTTTAGAAATTTTCCAGCCGCCTTCTACGGTAGTTGAATATCGTTGAGAACCTGAGGGGAAATTCAATATATCTTTACCCTGATAACTTCTTATAACTGGCGCAATATATTGAATGGCATAAGGTGTATACATAGAATTTTCAGACCACGTCTGTACATTGGATACTTTACCGTATTTATCAACATCAAATGAAAATTTAAAAATAATTCCTTCTTGAATAATAGGCAGTTTAACATCTTTCATTATTCTGTTTTGAAGGTCGGATCTCCATTTATTCCATTGAATTAATTCTTCTTC
>CANQLK010000015.1 GCA_947624665.1 Candidatus Gastranaerophilales bacterium | reverse complement strand
CATTAACCCGTTATATTTCTTTTGAAGGACACACTTCTTTTCAGCCGATTAATTCAAACTGGGGGATACTTCCTTCCATACAGCTTGATAAAAAGGTAAGAAAAAATAAAAAATTAAAAAATGAAATGCTTGCAAATAGGGCCTTGGAAACTTTGAAACACTTAAAAATCGATTAATGTTTTAGAAAAGAAGAAAAACTTTTATTTGGTTCGTAATAATAACCGCAGCCGTCTAAGGGTTTACCGCCGTTTATTAAAAACTTAGTATCTTTTTTCGGATACATTCTGCATCCGAAGCCTCTTAAAAAATATACTTTGCACTTGTTATTTTTATCTAAAGCATTGCATGTAAATTGTAAAACTTCATTTTCGTCTTTGCCCGAAATATAAAAATTACAAAAATGTTTATCCCATTCTTTTACTCTTTCAAATTGTTCTTCGGTTCTGATTGGGGTATTATCGCCGAGAGTTAATATGATATTTCTGCAGCAATTCCCGCATTTGTTGCATTTCCCCTTCTTTATGTATTTTGATGAAGTCATTATTTGATATAAAAATTTTATGTATTTAAACATTTATTGAACCATAAATTCTGTATGTGCAAACGGATAATCTTTATTATTTAAATAGAAAAATTGCAGTATATAATGTCCGCTTTTTGTAATATAAATATAATCAATATATTGATTTTGAGCCAAATCTAAGGTGATATCCCTGCTTTGTATAATGGAAAATCCCCAGTTTGAAGTTTTTTCATCCTGTTTTGATATTTGCATTCTTACGGCTGGATACTTAAATCCGTCAGGTGAGATAAGTGCATAGTGAATTCTTTGTCCGCAGGAAAAATATCTTTCAATCCTTTGTGCAGTCATATTTGATATCGTGGCAGATGAGAGCATTATATATGCTTTTCTGCTTTTATGAAGGCTGAATCCGCATAAAAATATTGCGAAAAATATAAGGATTAATGTAAATAACTTTTTCACTGGTTTCCCGCCGTAGGTTCCGTAGGAGTTTTCTGAGTTACCGTATCAGTTGATAAAGCTTGTGTGGATGGCTTTGAAACTTCTTCCGTTGGTTTAGTTTCTTTTTTTACTTCAGCGGGCGGCAATAGCTTCTTTAAATTATTTATTTTATTTTGTATATTATTTTTCAGGTTTTTATCCTGTGTATATTTTACAAAATATTCATAATTTTCTATTGATTTTGCCGTATTATTTTCTTTTTCGTAAGCAAGTCCCAATGCATAATAGGCATAGGCATAATCTTCTTTTAATTGAATAACTTTTTCAAACTTTTCTTTAGCTTGCGTTAAGTTATTAAGTTCTGCCAAACAAAGTCCGCAGTTAAAATAAGAATCGGGATTCTTAGGATTTATTTCTGAAGCCTTGTTGTAATATTCAATAGCCGAATCCAAATCCGACATTGCTTTATAAGTATTACCTAATTTTATGTTAACGATATCATCATCGGGTTTTGTGTTTAAAGCATTTTTATATTCTTCAAGTGCCTTAGAGTAGTCTTTATTTTTGTAGTAATTATCGGCTAAATTTATGTAATATCCGTATTTTTCATCGGGTGTGGACTCATTAACCGTCATAGCTTTATCATACAAAATTTTAGCTTCTTCCGCTTTATTGTATTTAGTTAGAACTTTTGCATAATTGGAAAGCACATCGCTGTTCTCGGGAGCTATTGCCATGGCTTTTTCATAATATTCCACGGATTTAGATTTTGAACCGAGTCTGTCATAAGCATTTGCAATGTTTATATATAATAACGGATTGTCTTTATCCGATTGCAATGCCGTTTCGTAGCTTGCAATAGCTTTTCTGTAGTTCCCTTCTGTATAGAAAGCATCGCCTTGCGATGAATATGCTCTTAACAAATAATCTTTTGCCGTTTTATTGTCGGTATCTTTTGCAAGAACAGATTTATAAATATTTATTGCCTGAGCATAGTTCTTTTGAGCGTGGTATGCTATACCTTTGTTAACTAAAGCCTCTATATTATCGGGTTCTGCCGTTAATATAGAATCATATATTGTAATAGCTTTATCATATTTCTTTGCAAGATGGTATGATTTGGCAAGTTCTTTTTGAATTTCAATATTTTTTGGCGCTATTAATCTGCCTTCTTCCAGAACCTTTATGGCATTTTCATAATCGCCTTTTTTTGAATATATAATGCCTGCATTTAAATATGCTGTTTGGTTATCCTTGTTTTCTTTTAAATATTCCTCGTATTGAGTAAGTGCAGCATCATAATTTCCTTTATCCGCAAGCAGATTAGCATAATCAAATCTTATTGCCGTCATTTCGGGTTGGATTTCAAGCACCTTTTCAAATTCACGCTGTGCATCATTGTCTTTATCTTCCGCAAGATATACATAGGCAAGATTTGCCCTTGCAACATAATCGTCTTTGTCTTTTTCCAGTGCTTTTAAAAGTATTTTTTCCGCTTTATCATAATCCGAAATTCTGTATAAAGCTAAACCGTAATTTGAAAAATCCTGAAATTTATTCGGATCTTTTATATATAAATCGTTGTAAATATTAGCTGCATCTTTCGGCTTGTTCATTCTCATATATATTGATGCCATATTTTCTCTGGCATCGGGGGCATCCGGATAGTATGAAAGGAACATTTGATAGTATTTTATAGCTTCCTCATCTTCCTTTAAGTGTGCTTTCACACTTGCGAGGTTTAAATAATTATATTTATATTCGGGAAACAATTTCATAGCCTGATTATAAGCATCATAAGCGTTTCTATAATCCTGCATTTGTTCGTATATATTACCAAGACTAATATAAATGAATGAGTCGTCGGGCTTAATTTTAAGTGCATTTTTATAAGCACTTACCGCATTGCCCCATTGCCCCATTTCACTATACATGCCTGCCAATTTCGTGTATAAAAGCGCATCATCGGGTGAAATTTGCAGTGCTTTTTGTAAAAGCCCGACCGCTTGTTCATATTGGGCCGTTTCAGCTAAAGTGCAGGCTTTATGATAATATTGATTTGCTTCGGGAGTCATTGCATAAGCCGTTGTTATAATCCCTGCCGACAGTATGGCTCCTGTTATAAATTTATTAATATTAATGATGATACCCTCCATATTTATACATAAATTATCTTATTTATTAATATAAAAATCAATTGTTATATTACTTTAAGTTAAGTGTTCATACCATTCAAGCAATTCATTGCGTTTAACTTTTCGTGTTGATGTTTTTGGCAGTTCTTCTTTTCTTATTACGATAATTGAAGGTGCTTTATATGGCGCTAAATACTCGTTGGAGAGCCTTTTAACTTCATCTTCAATAATACTTTGTATATTTTCATTATCAATAATATCATCAGCGGGAACAATAACGGCTCCTACTTCTTCGGTGCCTGCTTTATTACCTGATTTGATTTTTAAAGAAAGAACGCAAAGTTCTTTTATTTTTTCTGATTTTTCAAGAACGGCTTCAACTTCTTCGGGGAAAATCTTTTTACCGCCGCCTAAAACTATCATTTTCTTAATCCTGCCCGTTATTTTAATGTAGCCTTGTTTATCAATTTCAGCTATGTCACCCGTATGGAACCAACCTTCTTCATCTATAACTTCTGCTGTCATCTCGGGTTTATTATAATATCCTTGCATTACATTATGCCCCTTTACAAGCAGCTCGCCCGTATCATTGGTTTTAACCGTGACGGAAGGAAGCGGCTTGCCTACCGTTCCTATTTTATTATTTCCATAGTAATTAACAGATACCGTAGGACTTGTTTCCGTTAAACCGTAGCCCTGAAATACCGGTATTCCTATTCGTTCGAAAAATTCCGCTACAGATGGTTCTAACGGCGCACCGCCTGATATAAAACACTCAAATTTACCGCCAAGTCCGTCTATTATTTGTTTAAATAATATTCTTCTGATTTTCCTCGGCATATATTTTGCAAGTTTAAACATAAAATCAAATAATGCTTTTTTGTTTTTATCAAGTTTGTTTATCTGCTTATCAATACTGTTTTTAAGCATTTTTGCGACAAGCGGAACCACAATCATATTAGTGATTTCTTTTTCTTTCATTGTATCTGCCAACTCTTTAGGACTTAAGCTTTTAATATAAACAACTTGTGCGCCCATATACAGCATTGTAAAAAATCCGTCCGTAAGCTCAAGAAGATGATTTAACGGTAATATGGAAAGCATTCTGTTTTTTGAGGACAGACAGAATATTTTCTCAAAATCCTTGAATTGAGAATATATATTTCCAAAACTTATCATTACTCCTTTGGGATTTCCCGTTGTTCCCGAGGTATATACGATTAGTGCGGTTTCATCAAAAGAACGTGGTATTCCGAGGTCTTTTTCCACATCGGATTCTACGTCAAAAATGTTTTGATATTCCGTTTCACGTTCTTTATCAATAACAAAAATATGCTCAATTGATGGTACTTTGTTTTTAACTTCAATAGCGTGTTCAAGATAATGCGAAGAACAGCAAAGTATTTTAGGATTACAGTCGTTTAGAATGTTGCTGTGTTCGGATACTGTCAGTTTTATATCCAAAGGAACAGTTATTGCGCCTGTTTGAATGGATGCAAAAAGAGCTATACCGAATTCGGGCTTTGATTCCGTTAATATCGCTATCCTGTCTTTCGGTTTAATTCCTACAGTTTCAATAAGGTGATTTGCAAAATGCTTGGAATGTCTTGAAAGTTCTATATAAGAAATACTTTCATAACCGTTTTTTGTTTTTATTGAAAGTGCGCTGACAGGTGCATATTCATCTCCTTTATCACGCATTAAATCAAGGAAATTTGAATATTCTTTTTTAGAAACATTATAAAAAGACCTTCTTTCTAATGCCGTTTTCATAAAGTTTACTCTGCTTCTCAGTTCCGCAGTAAGTGCTTTATCATCGGGTGTAAGGTCTGTTATCGGCTGCCCGAATTGGATTACAATTGTATTAAAAAATTTAGGGAGTCTTCTTTTTTTATTCCAAGTTTCAAATCCGCCTTTTATCGCAAAAGGTACTATAGGGCAATTAGCATGTTTTGCCATTATTGCTACACCTCGGTTAAATTTGCACAAATTGCCGTCAGGTGTGAATTTACCTTCGGGAAAAATTATTACGGCTTCTCCCTGTTTTAGTTTTGTAACACCTTCTTCAACGGCTTCAAGCCCTTTGCCGAATTGAAGCGGTACAACGTTAAAAAATTTAAGAAAGTGTCTTATAATCGGAACTCTAAATGCTTCAGGGCCTGTTATAAACCAAAGATTACGCTTAGTTGCCATTTGCAATATAAATACGTCCAAATGTCCCGTATGATTTCCTGCCAATATTACTTTACCCGTCTTTGGTAAATTTTCTAAACCCTCTGTTTTGTATCTGAAAAGACTTGTAAACATTCTTCCAAGTGTATTTTTTAGTAAGAAATATCTGAAGGCCTTATCAAACAATAATATTGAAAGAGCTAAAATAAACGATATGCCTGCAATTATTTTAAAAGTATTTAACGGATTTATGTGTCCTGTCGAAAGTATTATTGCCAAAGTGCCTGTAAGAAGGCTGAAAGTATCAAGAGTCAAGCTGAAACCGAATATTTTACCTCTGACTTTATCTGGAGTTATTTTTTGCAAGATGGTATTTATCATAATAACAACCATCGCATCTGCCATGCCGATAGGAACAAGCCATTTCCAGGCTATACTAAGCGAGTTGCAAAAATTTGCCGTAAATAATGCTACAAACATTATTATAAAACCGATAGAGAATAAATGCACTATGCGGATTAATCTTGAAAGATATATTGTAAATATAATACCGATTATAATTCCCAAACCCAAAATGGTTCTTAAGTATGTTAATTGGCTGAATTCAAGTTTATAATAGTCCGTAACCAGCGTATTAAGGTTATTTGAAAAAGCAGCGACGATAAATTGAACGCAAAATGATAATATAACAAGGTATAAAGCTTTTTTATGCGAATATAGGTAATCTTTAGCCGTTTTCATTTCTCTAAATATCGAATTCTTTATATCCGATGATAATTGAGGGTATTTCAGATTAATAATGATACAAAACATTGCGGATAATAAATATGTGGTGATTAATAATCTCAAACAGTTGAAAGAACCTATATGTTCGATAATAAAATTAGCGCCGAAGGCTCCGAACAGAGCTGCAATGGAACCTATTGAGGCATTAATTGCGTTTGCAAATTTCAGTTGAGAACTGTCAATTATATTTGTAATTATTGCCATTTTTGCAGGATAGAAAAATGCACTTCCGCAGCCTAAAAGGAATGAAAGAGCATATATATGTAATGTATTAATATTTTCAGAATGCAGAAAAATAATCACGGCAATGGCTGTAACTATTGACCTGAAAAGAGCGCTTAAAGATAATATAAGTTTTCTTTGAATTCTGTCACTCAAAGCACCGGTAAATGGGCTGAAAAGAAATTGAGGCAGTAAAAAACAAAAAAAAGTTAACGCTATAGCTTTACCCGCATCAGGTATTTTATCTATAAGAATGGCAACTAGCGTAAATTGAACGATTGCATCCGAAAAATGTGAAAATAATTGTCCTAAAAAAAGTTTATCAAAATTTATATCGGCTAACGGCCCGAGTTTTTTTAATATCAAATTCATGTCTGCTCCTATTATTATTAATTTCATGGTAGCATTTTTTTTATTTATTTTTAAATTTTTAACATTCCAAAACAGTTCACTTTGAAAAAAATATCAGTATAATATAATTTATGAAAAAGTTTTTTATATTGATATTGTTATTAATGTTTGCTCAAAGTGCGTATTCTGCGGGGTATGTGGGAACACTTCCCGATGTTGAGTCCGAATTTTCGTATTTAAGAAAAGAACATAGCGATAAAGCAACGGCTCCTTATAGTGTTGAAGAGCTTGATAAGCAAAACGAACAACAACTTAAACCCATTCCTCGTGATAATGATAATTATGTGGATATTATTGTAAAAAAAGATAAAAATTCAAAATATATAAATGATGTTAATAATGTAATTATTATATTGGAAAAATTGAGAAAATGCCTTAACACCAACCAAAGTATACAAATGTTTAATGCAATAGTAAGCAATTTAATTGATAATGTCGAATATATAAGGACGGAATATCAAGAAAAACCCGAAAGTAACTATTTATCTTATAATAAACTGATTGAAATATCTTCACAGGCAAGAGCTGCAGCAAACTTTAGAACTCAAGGACTCGCTTCCGCTCAATATATACCTTATACATCAACAGATAATGTTTATACAAAAGAAGCGCTTGAACAGAAGCTTGAAAATCTTTTAAATGATGTTAATGATACTATTTTTATATTAAAAAATCTTGAATGATTTAAATTATACATAAAAATAGACGGTTGACCCTTAAATAAAGCATTTATTTCCCCGATAAATAAAATCGGGAGAAAATGTATGCTGAAAAAATTATTGCTCATAAATTTAATGCTTTTTGTTTGTATATGCAAAGGATTTGCGTATTCGGACAATGAACTGAACAATATTGAATTAAGAAAATACGGACAAGTGTTTGATAATGAATCTTTATCCGACAGATTAAGCAGGCTTGAAACGGATTTCTTTGGTATGGCTCAGTCGGGAAACATAGATGACAGGGTTTATAAACTTTCTCTTATTTCCGGAAATTCAAGAATGCCTTCAATGGCAGAACCTTATTATAATGACTATCCGAAAAAGAATATAATAAAAACATTTTTTGATAATGTAGCATCTGATTTCTCGGATTACGGAACAATGACAGGTTTTACTCCCTCTATAACCACCTACGGATATGGAAATTTAGACAATTTATACAGAAATGAGTTTCTTAATTTTATGGATAATTCACAAAGATATTGCCCTTATCATAATAAGTATCATACAAAAAATCACATTTTAAACAGAAATTATCATAATCCTTTTAAAAATTCACGAAATCTAAGACATAACACTGCTTATAACGGCGGATACAGGGGAAATTATCCCATAAACGGTAACTATAACCGCTATAACCGGCAATACTTCCCTTCTTATCAATCGATACCTGATATTTCAACAAGGTCAAGCGTGCATATTATAAGAGATTAAAAAAGAGAACTTATGTCCTCTTTTTATAAAATAAATGATTTCAAATTAAATTATGATTCAAAAACGTAGCATAACAAAGAAGTTTCTCTTGCTTTTTTAACAGCTTTAGCAAGCATTCTTTGATGTTCTGCACAGGTTCCTGTGATTCTTCTTGGAAGAATTTTACCTGCTTCAGTTAAGTATTTTCTTAATTTTTGAGCATCTTTATAGTCTATTGTTTCAACTTTGTCCGCACAAAAACTGCAATTTTTACGTTTTTTCTTATCTAATTGTTCTTTTGCCATTATATTTTCCTCTATTTTCTATTTATTTCAATTAATTTAAATATCATTATGATTTCTAAAACGGAATTTCTTCTTCGCCAATCAGGACATCATCCATTTCAACTTCCGAGAATTTAACAACTTCATCGGATTGTTTCTTTTGAGTTGAAGATGGAGCATTTGAAGAAGAAATAACTTCAAAACTTGATAAATCAAGTTCCATAACTTTTTTCTCCCCTCCGTCTTCACCTTGCAGTGTTGAGATTTGCAGTCTGCCATCAACAACAATCTTATCACCTTTTGATACTGCCTGTTCGATTGCTTCGGCATTGTTTCCTCTTGCGATAACCCTTACCAATGAAAGTTCTTTTTCATCTATATTTATTGTAAAGGAGGTAACGGGAACATTATTCCCCGTAAATCTTTTTTCCGGATTTCTGTATACCGTACCTGATAATACTGCTTTAGCTAATGACATTATTTTCTCCGTTATTATGCTTTTACTTCCGAAGTTTCCAAAAGCATAATTCTTAATATATTTTCATTTAATCTTAATTGTCTGTTAAATTTAGCGACCTGAGCCGGTTCCATTTCAAAATTGTGTACGCAGAAATAGCCGTCTCTGTAGTCTTTTATATCGTATGATAATTTTTTGCGTCCCATTTTATCGGTTGATAAAACTTTTCCTTCCAAATTTTTAATTGCTTCTTCAATTTTTTCAACTAATTTATCATATTCTTCAGAATCGATATTAGGTTTAATTATTGATAATAATTCGTAAGTTCTCAATTTAACTCTCCTTGACTTATATATTTTTATACAATTACATATTAACATGAATATTTTTAAATACAAATACAAAAGATTTTTATGTTAAAATTTGTACAAGTAAAGAAAGCGGAGTATGGATAAAAAGTATATTCTATTGGGAAAAACGGTAGCGGAATTAGAAAAATTTATGCTTGATAATGCTCAAACGAAGTATAGAGCTAAGCAAGTATATAATCGTTTGTATTTAAAATCAGTAGGAGATATTGATTCAATGACTGATTTGCCGCTTGCAACACGTGAAATGCTAAAAGAAAAGGCTCAAATATGTTCTGCCGTAATAAAAGATAAGCAAATCAGTAAAGACGGAACAATAAAATATCTGTTTGAAAATCAGGACGGCACATATAGTGAAGCGGTATTAATGCGTTTTGATAACAGAGCGAATTTAACCGCCTGTATAAGTACTCAAGTCGGCTGTCCGATGGGATGTTCATTCTGCGCTACGGCTAAACTCGGGTTTATAAGAAATCTTTCTTACGAAGAAATTGTTCAGCAAATTTATCTTATACAGGCTGATACGGGTTTAAAAGTTACCAATATCGTTTTTATGGGTCAGGGTGAACCTCTGTTAAACTTCGATAATCTTATTAAATCAATTAAAATATTCAGAGAACATTTTCAGGTGGGTGCAAGAAGAATTACTGTTTCAACCTGCGGATTAATCCCTGAAATCAATAAACTTGCCGAATTAGATTTTCAGTCTACTCTTGCTATCTCTCTGCATGCTCCTAATCAGAAAAAAAGAGAAGAAATCATGCCCGTATCAAAAAAATATGATTTTGAAAATCTGATAAAATGCCTGAAAAAGTATGCGGACAAAACAGGCAGACGAGTTACCGTTGAATATGTACTTATGAAAGACATAAACGATTCAGTCAATGATGCGAAAGAACTTGCAATTGCGATAGCTAAATTAAAAAGCAACGTGAATTTAATAATATATAATGAAAATGAAAAAAGTCATTATAAAAAGCCGTTAAAGGAATCAATACAAAAGTTTAAGTATATACTTGAAGCTTCGGGAAAAAAAGTTACAATCAGGCTGGAACGAGGGGCGGATATTGATGCAGCCTGCGGTCAATTAAGTGCAAAATTTAATAAATAATACTTGTTTTGTAAATAAATTTACTTTTTCGCTTGTGTTATTTCTTGTTTGATTATAAAATTAATTTGTAGTTTATATTTTTTTTATCAGATTGGTGACAATTTAAAAAATTTACACTATAATAACTGACATAGGTAGAGCAATTTTCTAATCAACATTTGAAATTTTAATTAACCGAAAGAATAATAATCAGAGAGAAAAATTTGCATAAAGGATATAAGGGGCATTTAGATGTATGTAAATAAGTGTATTAAGTGCGGGGCAGAGTTTGAAACAAAAAATCCTAAACGTGTAATATGTCCGAATTGTTTGTATTCTGACAAAAAATATACCGAAGATTTATCAAATGAAGCTGCAAACGCTTCACAAAACAGTTCGGAATCTTCAAACGGCGGCTCATATTCGTTTGGAACGGGAAATTCACGTGATGACCGTCCGTACAGAAATTTTGATAGGCATGACAGACCTCAATATAATCGTGATAATCAGGGCAGGAAATATAACAATAATCGCCCGAATAACAGATTTCAAAATGGCGGTAATGCCTCGGGAACCTATAATAACAAATTCAGAAACGATAACAGACCTAACGGCAGCAGACCTCAAAGACCTTTCGGTAACAGACCTAACGGAATGCAAAGACCGCACGGAAATAATGCTAAACCCAAAAGGCAAAAACAGTTGTTGGTTAGTAAAGAACAAATAGAACAAATTGAAATTCTTTATAAAAAAGCATTGCCTCTTCCAAATCCCGATATTCACGAAGTTATCGGTCAGGCTATTCAATTGGAACCGAGAAAGGTATTTTTCGGCATAAATCTTGTAAGACAAAAACTTATGCTACCTAAATTACCCTTCCCGAAAAGAAAACTTGCGGTATCACCCGATCAGCTGTTTGCTATAAAAAATTTGTACGAACCTTTACTGCCTTTACCGCCTATCGGTTGCCATAAAATAATTGCCGCTCAGTTGAGAATGGATGAATGGAGAGTTCATGTCGGTATAGGACTTATCAGAAAACAAATGGGGTTGGATCGTTGGAATCAAGACAGAGATGATGCTCCTGCCGAATTTAAAAAGACTAAATAATTATGAATGATAATCTAAATTTGATATCAATTGCTAAAATACTTAATTTCCACGGAATTAAAGGTGAGGCAAAACTCGGCTTTACAAAAGGTAAAGAAAACCAAATTGAGTTGGTAAAGTCTGTTTATGTTAGAAAAAATAACGAATATAGAAAACTTAATGTAACTTCCGTCAGGTTTCACAAACATTTTGCAATAGTTAAATTTAAAGAATTTTCTACTGTAAACGATGTTGAAGAATATAAAGGTGCGGATATCTTTATTACAAAAGAAGAAGTCGAGCAGTATTTGGATACTGACGAATATCTTATCAACGATTTGATAGGAATGGATGTGTATGATGAGGATGATTGCTGTTTGGGCATAATCAGTGCTGTCGGAGAAAATCTCGCCAATGATTTGATTTCGGTCAAAGACAAGAACGGAAAAGAACATCTTATACCGTTTGTAAAAGAGATAGTTCCCGTAGTTGACATAAAAAACAAAAGGATAGTAGTTAATAATATAGCGGGGCTTATAGATTGAGGTTTGATATACTTACACTTTTTCCCGAAACAATAAACAGCGCTTGTAATTTTAGTATTATGAAGCGGGCTTTGAATGAAAATATTATTCAAATTAATGCCGTAAATCCCAGAGATTATTCTTTAGATAAACATAAAAAGGTGGATGATACTCCCTATGGCGGAGGTGCCGGTATGCTTTTGTCATGCCAGCCGTATTTGGATGCATTAAAAAATATTGAAAAAAAAGAAAAGTCCAAAACGATAATTATGTCGCCCCAGGGTAAAATATTTAATCAGGAAACTGCTAAAGAACTGGCTAAATATGAACAGATTATTATAATTTGCGGTCATTATGAGGGATTTGACCAAAGGATTTTGGAAAAAACACAGGCTGAAGAAATTTCTATAGGCGATTTTGTATTAACGGGCGGAGAGTTCCCCGCTTTATGTATAATAGACAGTGTAACCAGACTGCTTGACGGTGTATTGGGTGATGAAGAGTCCGTTAAGTTTGATTCGCATTTTGACGGATTATTGGAACATCCTCACTATACTAAACCTCGAATTTATGATAATCTTGCGGTTCCTGATATACTGCTTAGCGGTAATCATGAAAAAATTAAAGAATGGAGAAGGCTTCAACAATTTATTGTTACAAAACTAAAAAGACCTGATTTATTTTACAAATTCTTAAAATCAAATATTTCGGATTACGATAAAAAAATTCTGAAAAATAATAATTTATTTTAAAAATTTTCAATTTAAACTATAATGTCAAAAAAGCAAAGAGGATTCACATGAAAGCTGCAGTACTTGAAAATAATAAATTTGTTATAATGGATATACCCAAACCTATATTGGATGAATATGGCAAAGGGGCAATAATAAAAGTCATAGGCTGCGGATTATGCGGCAGTGATATAGTTAAAATGAGAACAGGTAAAGCGAAAAACGGTTCAGTTCTCGGGCATGAAGTGATAGGCGAAATAGTTGAAATTGATTCGAATACGATGTTTCAAGCAGGTGACAGAGTTGCATTGGGTCATCACGTCCCCTGCTTTAATTGTCAGTATTGCTGGGGACAAAGTTATTCGATGTGCAGACATTTTAAAGAAACAAATATAATCCCCGGAGGTTTTGCCGAATATATATATGTTTCTGAAGAACATTTGCAGAATACCGTTTTTAATGTCAATTTCGGTTTGTCAGATATTGAAGCTTCATTTTTGGAACCTCTTGCCTGCTGCATTCGTGCCGTGAAAAGAGCTAATATCCGAGATAATACAAAAACCCTGATAATCGGATTGGGTTCTGTCGGAATATTGATGGGACAAGCTGTTAAAGCCTTCGGCAATGAAGTATACGGATGTGATTTGATTTCTGAGCGAGTTTTGTTCTCCGAAAATTACGGATTTACAAAGTCTTATACAACTACCGATACTGCCAAAGCATTAGGAGAAATGTATAATGCTGCACCTAACGGATTTGATGTCGTTTTTTTAACCGCAGGAGCTTCTGCTGCTGTTAATTTGTCTTTAAAAGCGGTTAGAGATGGCGGTACTGTTGTCGTATTCTCCAGTATTACAGGAGATAACGCTTTTAAAAATAACGACATCTATTACAGAGAGCTCAATATTTTAGGTAGTTATTCCCCCTCGCCTATGGATTTGGAAGATTCTATGCAGTTATTGGAAAAAAATCGTGTAAAAGTAAACGGCATTTCTGAAATATATTCTATTAATGATATTAACAACGCATTAAAAGACACAACTTCAAATAAAATAATGAAAGCATACATAAAACTATGAAAATGAAAGCTGTACAATTCTATTCTCCTTTGAATATATCTTATGAAGAAGTGGATATAAAAGACCCAAAAGAAGGAGAAGTTCAAATAAAAATAATGGCGGCACTGACTTGCGGAACCGATGTTAAAACATACAGAAGAGGTCATCCCGTTTTAATAAAAAAAATACCTTCGGGCTTCGGGCATGAATTCTCGGGAATTATTTCAAAAGTAGGAAAAAATGTATTCGGATTTAAAGAAGGTGACAGAGTAGTTGCAGCAAATTCCGCGCCTTGCGGTGAATGTTTTTTCTGTAAACACGGCGATTATAATTTATGCGAGAATTTGGAATTTTTAAATGGAGCTTATGCTGAATATATAAATGTACCGCAAGCCATAGTAAAAAGAAATTTGCTTCATCTTCCCGATGATTTGACATTTGAGCGAGCTGCATTTGCGGAACCTCTTGCGAATGTTGTTCACGGAGTTGAAAAAACGGGAATACGTGAAGGACAGACCGTAGGTGTTATGGGATTGGGGCCTATAGGATTACTTTTTGCGAAATTGGCGAAATTAAAAGGTGCAAGAGTTATCGCAGGCGGAAGAAATCCTTTAAAAATGAGTATGGCAAAGGAATTTGGCTGTGCCGATGAAATTGTTGATTTGACAAAGTATAAACATCCTGAAAAAATATTTATTGATTTTTCGGAAGGAAAAAAAGGACTGGATGTTGCTGTTGAGTGCGTAGGACTGCCCGAGATATGGGAAAGAATGTTCACTCTCGTCAGAAAAGGCGGAATTGTCCATCTCTTTGGCGGCTGTCCTTCAGGTACTTCCATTAATATTGATACAAAACGTCTGCACTATGATGAAATAAAGGTATTAAGTATTTTCCATCATACTCCGTTGTATTTTAGAGAAGCTTTAAGACTTATTTATGAAGATAAATTGCCCGTTGAAAAACTTATTACGGATACCATGCCGTTGGAAAGAACCGAAGAAGCACTTATAAAACACATGAACGGTCGTGCTGTAAAAGTTCTTATCAAGCCATAGTTCCTAAATGTAGTTTTTTTTCTTGTTTTTATAGTATAATCTTTATGGGTTGATAAGTATGGAAAATTTGTATTCGGAATTAAAAAATAAAATAGAATCGGCAGAAAATATTATAATATTTTCACATGTAAGTCCCGATGGTGATACGTTGGGTTCTAATCTCGCTTTGAGTATGATGATTGAAAAATATTTTAATAAAAAAGTTGATTCCGTTTATGCGGGTTTTTTACCTTCTCTATATTCATATCTTCCGAATTTTGATAGATTTCAGGACGTTCAAAACATAGACAAAAACAAAAAATATGATTTGGCAATCGCTGTTGATGTGGCATCAAAAGACAGAATGGTTTCAGGAACTTTTATTTTTGATGAAGCTAAGTTTAAAGTCAACATAGATCACCATAAAACAAATATAGGATATGCCGATATTAACATTATAGACGGAAATGCCGCTTGTGTCGGCGTAATATTATATACAATTTTTAAATCTTGGGATTTGGAAATTCCAAAAGACGTCGCAAGATGTATTTATACCTCTCTGTTAACGGATACGGGCGGGTTTAAGTACGAAAATACTACTCCCGAAACATTTATTTTGGCTTCAGAACTCGTAAAACTGGGTGTTTCTCCTACTTTTGAGTTTAGAGCCTGCTACGAAACAAAACCTCAATCAATGGTTCAATTTCAGGCATATATTGTTTCAAATACAATTTTCTATAATGACGGAAAAATTGCTTTTGCAAAAATAACAAGAAGTGATATAAGTAAATTTAATGCAACCGACGATTATACGGAAGGTATAGTTGAAACATTGAGAACCTCTAAAAATGTAGAAGTCGCTGCTATATTAAAAGAAACTAAAGAAGGCTTTACTAAAGTAAGTTTACGAAGCAAAACGCTTGATTTGACTCCTATAGTTATAGATTTTGGTGGCGGCGGACATACGTTTGCTGCGGGATGTACCATAAAAAAGCCTATTGCAATAGCTTTTGAAAAACTTTTAAACCGAGTTCAAAGTGAATTGGAATGAAGAAATACATAGAATCCTTAATAATGAAAATTATAAAGCAGGATTTTTGCGGTGTAGCTGCAGAAATGGCTTTCTGGTTTATTTTGGGTGTTTTTCCGTTCCTGTTATTTTTGACTTCTTTGTTTGCCTGGCTTGGCAAAAAAACTTTAATGACTCCGATTCTTAATTTTATTTCAAATATCGCTCCAAAAGAGGCTTCTTCTTTGATATTGAACACTCTGAATGAAGCCATGATATTTAAACAGGGTACTTTAATTGCCATAATCGGACTTGTTATAACAATAGCACTTTCCGCAAACGCAATTGCAAGTATTATTAAAGGATTAAATCGTGCTTATGCCATTGAAGAAACAAGAAATTTCGTCTATACAAGAATTCTTTCCGTATTAATGGTTTTTATAAATGCTTTAGTTCTGTTTCTTGTCGTTAATTTAATAGTACTTGGTAAAGTCTTTTTGGATTTTATGCTGCAATATACGGTTCTTTCTAAACTCTCGATTGATATAATATCAATTGTAAGATGGCCCGTATCATATATCGCAATAGCGTGCCTTTCAATCGGAAATTATTATATACTTCCTGCCATAGAAGGAAATGATAAAATCAGGTTTAAAAGCATATTGCCCGGTTCTTTCTTCTTTAGTTTCTTTTGGATGCTGGGCTCTTGGTGCTTTTCGATATATTTAAGTAACTTAAATGCCTATAACAAAGTATATGGCGCAATTGGTGCAGTCGCAATTCTTATGGTTTGGCTCTATTATACTTCCTTAATCTTATTAATCGGCGGAGAAATAAATTCCAGAGTATATGACAGATTAATTTCAAAGTCTGTTGATTAATACACTTTTAAAACGATTAACCTTTTCCTCAATATATGTTCTAATAAATAAAGAGGCTCAAATGAAAAAAATATTATGCTTTATAATTATTTTATCGCTTTTTATAATTACGGGGTGCGGAAAAAAAACCGTTAAAACTTCGCTTGATAAAATTGTAGACAGGGACTTGCTGATAGTCGGTGTCAGTTCTAATTCCAAACCGTTTGGCTTTAAAAGTACTACAACGGGTAATATAGAAGGATTTGATGTCGATATTGCAAGATATATAGCTAAAGACCTCATAGGTAACGAAAGAAAAATCGAATTTGTTGAAGTTACGCCTAATACTCGTATAGAAGCGGTTACCTCCTCACGTGTAGATATGGTAATTGCAACTATGACAGTAACTCCTCAAAGACAATTTCTTATAGATTTCTCGCAACCGTATTATATTGCAGGTCAGACTGCACTTGTTCGTGACGACAGTGATATATTCTCGTTCTCTGATTTGAAAAGAAAAAGTATTATTGTTGTTCTCGGTACTACAGCCGAAAAAAATATCAGAAATATAATCCCTAACGCAAAAATAGTGGGATATAAAGATTATTCATCTGCATTTCAGGCATTTAAAGAGGGTAAAGCCGATGCTATAAGTACTGATGATACTATTCTTTCAGGTTTCCTTGCCGATAATAATACAGGTTTCAGAATGCTGAAAAACAGAATATCCCGTGAACCCTATGCCGTCGGTATAAAACAACAAGACGATAAAAAACTTAAAAATGCTCTCGACGTTATCGTAACAAGAAT
Organism: Candidatus Gastranaerophilales bacterium; assembly: GCA_947624665.1. Taxonomy (GTDB): domain Bacteria; phylum Cyanobacteriota; class Vampirovibrionia; order Gastranaerophilales; family Gastranaerophilaceae; genus Avigastranaerophilus. The sequence goes on along the minus strand of CANQLK010000015.1, from coordinate 1,286 downwards.
GAAAAAAGACGGCACAATCAATTCATTGAAAAAGAAATGGCATTTACATTAATCAGGCTATCATCATATTATGTTTGACAATATTTTGTGTCGCTAAATCATTCATTTTTGCCCAAAACTTAAATCTTGCATTCACCGTATTCTCTTCTTCTATTATCGGTTTAATGTTGTAATACATTTCTTTTGTTTTCGTGTCTATTTCTCTATAACTCATATCTTTAATCTCTTATATATATAAAGTATATATTCGAGTATATATTGTTTTAAAAAATATAAAAATTAATATAACTTAACAATACCGGTATCGATATTGTTCCGTAAAAAACGAAATAAAATTTTTACCAAAAATCGAGATTACAGTTTCTTTGTAAATCGAAATTTAAGGAAAAAGGTAAAGAAAAAAGGTAAAAAAAAAAGGTAAAGAAAAATATGGTTTTATGCAGCAATTCCGCAAGAGGCAATAACATCGGCAAAGTTTTTGCACAATATTTGGGCAAATATTTCAGGATCTATCTGTGTTGCAATAACCGCCATTATTTCTTGAGGTAAATCTTCTACCATCGGAAGCATTTCCTTTGTTTCCAATACGGATAGTGATTTTAAAATTTCTTCTTTTTTCATTGTTTTAAACGGATATGTCATTGCTTCAGGTGAAAATTCTTGAAATAATTCGGGTTTTTCTTTAATTATATTATAAATTATTTGTTGTTTTCCTTTAGGTTCAAAGCAAAACAAAGCCTTTTTAAAGTCGTCATCATTAAGTTTTCTTATATTTTTCATAATGGACTCTTTATCATCATAGCAAGGCTGCCCCGTATAAGCTTCCATCATTTTTTGGAGTTGTTCTTTATCAATATTTTCCATAGCTTCCATAATCATATTTCTGTCCAGTTTGTCGGAGGTAAAGAATTGATCTAAAAATTCTTCGGGAATTGTACTTAAAAACTTTTCGACATCCATTGTTTTTAAAACCACTTTTGCAAGTGACTCGGGAGGAAGCTTTTTCATTAATTCAACAAGTACTTCAGGATTAAATATGCTTAATCCCAGAATTAATTGTTCGGGTTCCAAAAATTGCATAACCATCATCAGGTCGTTTTTATTCATATTTCGTAAAATCAAATATCTGTTTTTAGGATCAGCCAATTTAAGGACTTTTGCCAATTCATGAGGATTGTTGGTAATTCTCAAAAGAAATTCGGCTGCCGCACTGTTACCCTTGGCGGCTTCCGTTTCCATGATTTCTACAATACTCATATTCTTGTATTGCAGCATATCTCTTGAGC
>CANQLK010000014.1 GCA_947624665.1 Candidatus Gastranaerophilales bacterium | reverse complement strand
CGTCTTCTTTGAAATATCCGCAATGTGCCATAATCGCATATAATGCGGCTGAACCGTGACCTTTTGATAATATAAACCTGTCCCTGAGGTTGTATTTCGGATTTAATTCGCAATCAGGACAGTGTTTAAGGTATTTTGTAAATAATACTGTTAATATATCAACGCAGGATAACGCTCCACCCGGATGTCCGGATTTCGCATTATGTATCATTATCAATATTTCTTTTCTTATTTTTTTCGTAATTTTATTAATTTCGTTAATTTCTGTATCGGAAATCTTTTTTATCATTTTTTTTCCTTTAATAACTGTTATTTTTCTTTTATTGCTTCAATTATAACTTTAATAAGAAACATAGGCAAAGTTTTATAAATTCTTTTTATTCTCTTTGGCTGTTTTAAAGTCCTGTATATCCATTCACATCCGAATTTTCTAAATAACAAAGGCGCTCTTTCCACCGTACCTGCCCAAACGTCAAAAGAACCTCCGACTCCGATAAATACGGATTGGGGCATTTGCTCTTTGCATTTTCTGTTAAAAATCTCCTGTTTTGGCGCACCAAGTGCCGATAATATCAGCTTCGCTCCGCTGTTTTCTATTTCTGTTACGATTTGATTTTCTTCTTCGGGTGTAAAATAACCGTTTCTACTGTAACTTATGTTAAGATTCGGAAATTCTTTTTTTAAATTTTCGACAGTTTTTACAATTACTTCTTCTTTTGCGCCGATTAGTGCAATTTTATAATTTTCTTTAGAACATATCTCTATCAGCTTTTTTGAAAAATCAACCCCGGGGATTTGCTCTTGTTTTATGCCTTTTAACTTTAATGCAAGTTTTATTCCCGAACCGTCAGGAATTATTAATTTGGCATTGTTCAAAACATCTGAAAACTCTTTATCTCTGTTTGCAAGCTCAATCATTTCGGGATTGATTGTTACAATTTGCATTCCTTCCGAATTTTTTATGCTTTCGATAACTTTCGTTATCGCATCATCAAAGGTTAAAATGTCTACATTATAACCTAAAACTTTTTTTGTAATTCTTTCCATATAGTTTATTTTAACATAATGCATTTAATAAGGCTAAATTATTACAACATAATTGTATCTGATAATTTTTGTTTTAATTCGTTAGCCGAATCTTCATAACCGACACGCCCCATAAGCGCATAGGTGTAATTCTTTGACTGTTCTATTCCAGGTTGATTAAACGCATCAATGTTATATAGCGCACCTGCTATTGCCGTTTGTACTTCAAAGAAATACAAAAGCTGACCCATATAATACGGTGTTACTTTCGGAATTGTTAATGTTACATTCGGACGTTTGTAATCTATTAATGATGCCATTGTGGAATCAGCTTCGGCATTAAACAGTTGGTTCATCGTTTTTCCGCCCAAATAACTTATTCCCGTGTATTCAAATATTTTGGGGATATCCAATGTTGTATCAAATTCTTTAACTCTTAAAAAGTTTATTATTTTATCGTTCGGACCTTCATTATAAAGTTGTATTTGAGAGTGCTGGTCTGTAACTCCTATAGCTTTAATAGGTGTTTGTCCCGTATGAACGGTATTGTTATTTTTATCCAGTTCTTTTCCTAGTGATTCTGCCCATAATTGGCAATACCAATCCGCAACAAAACGAAGTCTGTCGGAATAAGGCATCATTACCGATATTTTTTTGTTTCTTTTTGTATCCATTAAAAAGTGAATAAGCGCATTTTGTGCTGCTATATTACAATTAATATCAGTATTTTTAAGTGCCAAATCCATATCTTTAACACCCTGTGTCATTTCTTCTATATCAATGCCAACAAGCGCAAAAGGTAAAAGTCCTACTGCCGAAAATACCGAAAATCTTCCTTCAACATCATCGGGTATAAAAAATGTTTTATATCCTTCCTGATCAGAAAGTTGTTTTAATATACCCATGTTTTTGTCAGTTGTAGCAATAATATTTTTTCTGTAATCTTCCCCGAGTTCTTTTTCCATTAACTCTTTGATTACCATATATTGAGCCATAACCTCTGCTGTTGAACCCGATTTTGTAATTACGTTAACCAGTGTCTTTTTTAAATCGAGAATTTTTAAAAGCGCATTCATTTGGTCAGGGTCAATATTGTCAAGAAAAAATATTCTTGGGTAGTTGTTTCTTTGCTCTTTTGTTAAAAAATTCCAATACGGATGAAGTAATGCTTCACAAACAGCTTTTCCGCCAAGTGCGGAACCTCCCAGTCCTAGTATCAATATGTTGTCAAATCTGTTCTCTACCATTGCGGCAAATTCTTTTACATACCATATTGTCTCTGAATTATATCCCAAATTCATCCACTGAAGCTTCTCGCCGGGAATATCTTTATTTGAATTTAAATCGGCAATTATTTGATGAATTACGGATTTATAATTGTTGAATTCCTCTTCTGTATTTAATCCGTTTTCTTTTCCGATAATTTCTTCTTTGACATTTTGATAGTTTAGTTCTATCATCTCTCCTCACCTTATTTTTTTCGGCTCTATTATATTGTACATGATTAGAATTTAATTTAAAGCATTTTTTATATTTTCTGTTACATATTTTTTACTTTTGTGTGTTAAAATCTTCTTATGAAAGAATTGGAATTTTTGGATATAATAAAAAATTCGTTGAGTTTTAAATCATTTATCGGTAATGATTGTGCTTTTTTGGATGAACATGATTTATTCTTTACGCAGGATACTTTGGTTGAAGATGTACATTTTTCTTTGTACACAACTACTCCGTATCTTCTTGGCAGAAAAGCAGTTAATGTTAATTTAAGTGATTTGGCTGCCGCACTTGCTAAACCCGAATATATTTCAATTTCTTTGTCTTTGCCGAAAATGACTTCAAATTCTTTTGTTTCTGAATTGTACAGAGGAATTAATGAAGTTTGCAATCAATACGGAATAAAAGTCATTGGTGGCGATATTACGGGTTCGGATAAGGTTGTCATTTCCGTTTGTGCCATAGGTAAAAAAGTTTCTCTATATCAGGCGGCAAGAAATAATGCAAAAAAAGGTGATGTTATTCTTGTTACGGGTAAATTCGGCTCCGCTTCCGCAGGATTCCATGCTCTTTCAAATTTCTTATATGCTGAAAATTCATTAATCGATGCACATTTGAATCCTGTTCCAAGATTGAAAGAATCTTCTATCCTCGCTTCAAAAGTTGAATCGGATATTACCGTTATGGATACGTCTGACGGCCTTGTTGATGCTTTGTATAAAATTTCTTTAGCCTCTAAACATTCCGTTAGAATTGATATTAATAAAGTTCCTGTTGCTGATGAACTGAAACAATACTCTTTAAGAAACAATCTTAATTACAAAAACTTTGTGAAATGGGGCGGTGAAGACTATGAACTTTTAATTTGCGTTCGTGAAGATATATACTCTCTTCTCGATGAAAATTTGTTTAAGTGTATCGGTTATGTTGAAAATAAAGATAATAACCCTTCTGTTATTATTGATGATTTAAATGTTTCCGAACATATTACGGCTAATGAATTTAATAAAAATTCTTTTAATCATTTTTAGAAATGTAAATTTTTTACAATTATCAGACAAAAAAATAATTCTCCGTTTTTATCTGAATGTACAGTCGAATGAGTAATAATCATGAATATTTTATCTTGTAATAATCTTTCTTTTAAAAATCAGACAGTTCCAAAATCAACAAAGACGTCTATTTTCTACATAAATGATTTGCACGGTCAGATACCGAAAATGCAAAGGCTTGTTTCAGCTGGATATCATGCCGAGCAATTGGCTAAAGAAAATGGTGCCGACTTATTAAAACTCTGTTCAGGTGATACGTTTATCGGCGGCGACGAAAAAAGAAGCATGGCAGCCGCCAGCTTTTTGGATATTGCAGGTATTCAGGCAGAAGCCCCGGGTAATCACGAATTTGACCTTACTTCTTCTATTTGCGGTAAATTACTCAAAAATTCCAAAACTCAAATTCTTGGTATGAATTTAAATTTCCCTGATAAGAATTCGGATTTATCTCAAAAGGTTAAACGTTCATATATTCTTGAAACTCCTAACGGTGAAAAATACGGTTTAATCGGCATTCAGCCTTCCGATCTTGTCGAAAGAATTAAAAAGAAAGAGGCACTCGAAGGTATTACCGTTGATGATAAAGAACAAACAATTGCAGAACTACAACAAGAAGCAGATATGTTGAAACAACAAGGCATTAATAAAATTATTCTTCTTTCTCATGAAGGTAACGATATCGAAAAAGAAATTGCACAAAGAGTTGTGGGTATTGATGTTATTCTTGGCGGACATTCCCACGATTTGATTGAAGGTATAAAAAATGGTGAAAACCTATTGTATTCTCCCTCCGGGGAACCTGTCGTCATTACTCAGGCAGGTCGTGACGGAAATCATTTCGGTATTTTAAATTTGGAATTTAACGAAAACGGTGTAATTTCCAAAGCTCAAAATAATATAATCGATACAAACCACTATTCTTCAAACCTTATTATGTCAAAAACTGCTGATTCCATTCTTGGAGAATCTCCCGTAATCGGTAATTTAAGATATGCGGATGAAATTCCGAAAAGTACAAATACAGAAGAAAACCCTTGGGCAGATTTTGTTTCGGATGCATTAAGACAAAATTTGAATGCGGATGTTGTTCTTATTAATTCCGCTAATTTCAGAGGAAGCGTTGACCGAGGTGTTGTTACCGAACGTGATATTTCAAGTATCTTTCCGTTTAATAATAAACTTTTTAAAGTAAAAATAAATGAAAAAGACATGGTTGATGCGATAAAAATGTGTGGAAAAACTTTATCAGCTAAAAATCACAAACCCGGTATAATGCAAGTTTCGGGTTTATCTTATACTCTTGATAAGGAAGGTAATCTTGTTTCGATTTCTTATATTGATAAATCAGGTCAAACAAGAAACATAGATCCTCAAAATCCTGATTCGAACAGAATATATACTGCTGTATATGATGAATTTCTTGTTAACGGCGGTGATAATCTGTCTATGCTGAAAAGAGATGACAAAGATATTTTGGAACGCTATGAGTATGATAAAGATAAAGTTACTATTGATTATATTAAATCTTTATCTCAACCTTTTGAAGTCAGAAAAGACGGCAGAATTAATATTTTGAACTAAATAATTTGACCTTTTGTTTCTTATTTCTTAAAATATAAGTAGAATTTCGGAAGTAAATTCATGTTATATAAGTACATTTTGGAGTATAGAAATGAGAACGCATAATGTTGCAGTCATCGGCTGCGGTATATGGGGAAAGAATGTCGTAAGGAATTTTTATAATTTAAATGCTTTGCATACTGTTTGTGACTTGGATGAAGAAAACAGAAAAAAATTGAAAGAACAGTACCCTGATGTAAATATTACGGCTGATTCACAACAGGTATTATCTAATCCTGAAATTGAAGCGGTAGCTGTTGTTACACCTAGTCATACTCATTATAAAATTGTAAAACAGGCTATAGAATCCGGAAAACATGTATATGTGGAAAAACCAATATCCACTGTTTCCGCAGAAGCTAAATCGCTTACTGATATTGCTGCAAAAAATAATATGGTTTTAATGGTAGGGCATTTATTGATGTACCATCCTGCCGTTAACCGTTTAAGAATGCTTATAGCAGAAGGCGCTCTGGGTGATATCAGATATGTTCAAAGTGACAGACTTAATATAAATCATTTTAAAAATGACAGAAGTGTTATGTGGGACTTGGCTCCTCATGATGTTTCAATGACAAGTTATATCCTCGGTAAAGAACCCGTAAGAGTTATTAGCGCTGTCGGTGCCTCGTGCGATAATAACGATATTATGGATATAACTCATGTAACGATTGAGTATGAAGATAATATAATTGCTCATATCTCCGACAGCTGGATTCATCCTCAAAAAAGAGTCAACCTATTGGTAAGAGGTACAAAAGCAACTGCTATCTTTGATGATACTTTGGCTGAAAACAAGCTTCAAATATTTGAAAGTACTTCTCCATCCGTATCAAAAACAGAAGTTCTTGATTATATTGAAATAGAACCTTTAAAATTGGAGTGCCAGCATTTCCTTAACTGTATTGAACAGGGTAAACAGGCAAGAAGCGACGGTCATAACGGTTTTAATGTCGTTAAAATATTGGAAGAAGCCGAAAAAATTATGTTGGGAGAAAAAGTTAAAGCTTTGGATTCCGTAAGCTTTGCTCTATCAAGAAGTAAAAGGTAATTGAGGTTAACTATGGCTAATTTATTGACAATTTTAAGAATGTTATTATGTATACTTGCGATAGAATTTATATTTTCAGGTCGCCCTGATTTGGTAGTTTCGGCATTGTTCCTGACATTATTTGTTATTGTTTTGGATGGGCTTGACGGTATTGCAGCAAGAGCTTTTAATGAACAATCAAAATTCGGTTCGGTATTTGATATAATCGGTGACAGAGTTGTTGAAAGCTTGTATTGGATAGGATTTGCAGTACTGGGATGGGTTGCAGCCTGGGTGCCTATGGTTGTTGTTACAAGAGCTTTTATTACCGACGGATTAAGAAGCATTGCTCTTTCTCAAGGCTATACCGCTTTTGGGTCTTCTACTATGATGAAGAATAAATTTATGCATTTTTTAACCGCTTCAAGATTTTCAAGAGCAGTCTATGGTGTTGCAAAAACTCTTGTTTTCCTAATGCTTATTATCGCTCATGTTCCGAATTTTGATGATTTTAACCCGCTATCGATTGAACAGTATTTAGCATATTGCCATTATCATTCTACTTTAGTCACTTGTGCCGACATACTTGTTTATATTACCGTATTTATGTGTATAATTCGCGGAATTCCTGTTTTAATAGAAGGCAGAAAATATATAAAAAATGAAAATAACTAAGTTTAATATTGTTTTATTTGAACCTGAAATACCTCAAAATACAGGTAATATTGCAAGGCTGTGCGCTTGTACCGGTGCTGATTTATATTTAATCGGTAAACTTGGTTTTTCTTTGACTGAAAATAAACTTAAAAGAGCAGGTTTAGATTATTGGGACAACGTTAATATATTTCGTTTAGACTCACTCGACGAGCTTAAAAATCAATTCCCGTCGTCAACTTTTTATTATCTGACAACAAAATCAAAAAATTTATATACAAATTATAAATTTAATGAAAATGATTTTTTTGTTTTCGGCCCCGAAACTCGTGGAATCCCCGAAACAATATTAAATGCGAATAAAAATTCTTCAATTACCATTCCTATGATTGAAGGATTACGAAGTTTAAATCTTTCTAATTCTGTTGCAATTGTATTATATGAGGCTATAAGACAAAATGTTTGACTATATTGATAATAAATTTGTTTCGGGCAAAATGCCCTTTAGACCTGAAAATTCCTATAAGGGTACTTTCGGCAGTGTCCTTAATATCGCAGGTTCATCAAAATATATCGGTGCTTCTTATTTATCTTCAATCTCTGCTCTAAAAATAGGCGCAGGATATGTTACTTTGGCTTGCCCTTCCGAAATTATTCCCATTATAGCTCCGCAAGCTCCCGAGATAGTCTTTTACCCGCTTGTGTCAAATTCCTCAGGCAGTATTTCCGCTGACAATGTTATTAAAAACATTCAGTCCTATAATGTCGTTTCCATCGGCTGCGGTTTGACCGATTGTATTGATACAAAATGCTTCCTTTTCTCCGTTTTGAATAAATTGAGTAAAGTTCAAAAAGTTGTATTAGATGCCGACGCTATTAACATACTTTCTAATCATAAAGGTGAAATATCTCTTAAAAATACAATTTTAACCCCGCATCCGGGGGAACTCGCTGCTTTATTAAATGTTTCCGTAGATGAAATTATTAATAACCGTGAAAAATATGCCAGAATTACTTCTCAAACTTATGAATGCATTACCGTTCTTAAAGGTCATGAAACAATTGTTACCAACGGATTGAAATTGTACGTTAATACTACAGGTTCTTCCGCTTTGGCTAAAGCAGGTTCGGGTGACGTGTTAACAGGCATGATTGCCGGACTTTTGGCGCAAAAAGTTCCGCCTCTTACCGCTGCCGTTTTAGGTGTCTATTTACACGGCAGAGCAGGTGATATCGCCGCTTCTTCTTTAACCAAATATTCCGTTTTGGCTTCGGATATTATTAAATTTCTTCCTAATGCAATTAAGGAAATTGTTACTGAGGAATAACGATTAATGGATAATTATTCTATCGAAGAATTACAAAATAAAATTAAAGAAAACCCTAAAGACTATAATTTAATTGAAAAATATGCCGTTATGCTGTCGGATATGGGCGAAAATAAAGAAGCTTTGGATAATTTTTTGTTCCTTAAAAATATCATGCCCGATAACTATAATATTTATTATAATATTGGCATTATACTTGAAAAAATAAAAAAAACGGAAGAGGCCGTTTTGGCTTATGAAAAAGCTTTATCACTTAATTCTGATAATACGGATATAATGTTTAATTTGGCAAATGCGCATATAAAACTTAAAAATTATGATTCTGCTTTAGATTTGTTATTAAAAATTGTTTCCAGTGAAAATAATGATTCAAATGTTTATTTTCATTTAGGGGAAATTTATTGCAGAAAAAAACAATTTGATGATGCAATAAAATATTTGTCAAAGGCAATTGATTTGAATTCTGAGGATATAATTTCAAAGTTTTATCTGGCATACTGTTATAAAGAAAAAGGTGATTCGGAGAATGCGATTAGAGTTTATAATATGATTTTAAAAACAAATCCCGAATACAGTTGGGCATATTATAATTTGGCATCTATATATTCTCAAGCGGGTGATGAGCAAAAAACTTTATTTTTTCTTGATAAAACGATAAGAACCAATCCTTATGATATTAATGCTATAAAGATGCTTGTTAAATTATATTCTAAGCAGAAAAAATATTCTTTTGCCGAAAAAGCGTTAAAAGCGGCAATTCAGATTATGCCAGACGAGGCTGATTTATATTTTCTTCTTGCGCAAGTTTACAGACTACTGAAAATTAATGTTAATTATATTAAATATTTAAAACTTGCATTATCAAAGGAAGTTACATTTACCGGTGATTTAGAAGCGTTAAAACATGAAGTTTCAAAGTTTCATTTAAAATAAAATGAGAGTTCACATAGGAACTCTCATTAAAGCCGTGCCACTACCTATCGTTCTGAACAATAATTGCTTCATATTCAAAAATCTACCTTCTCAATAACTACACCCGAAGGTTACTCCTTAGTGCTGCTATGTTCCCATCCTGACACGGTTCGAAGGCCTTCGCCATACTTACTGATATTATCAACAATTTATGAATAATCCGCCGTTATCATGCAAATCTCACAGTAGGCTCTGCACCCCGCTATGCGTTCGGGTCAAGAGATCCGCAATGTCCCCGTGGAGCACGGCAAATTAATTATAAATTAAAATTATTTTAACTTCAATTAATTTTGATTTTATTTTTACATCGTTTTAGTAATTTTTTGTTAATTATTGTGTGATATAATTATATTAGATTTATGGAGGTTATTATGAAAAGTTCAAATCCTATATTTAGAGATTCACTCAGAACACAATATTATTCATTATCTGAAAGACCTATGACTGTTTTGGGAACAATGAATAAACTTTTATTGCTTACTTTAATAATGATTACAGGTGCCGCTGCCATTTTTTATCAATTTTATTTAAAGCACTATGATTTTGTAAATATAGTTACGACCGTCAGTATAATTGCTTCTTTCGGACTGGCTATTCTACTTGCGTTTAAGCCTGATTTAACAAGGTATATTGCTCCTATATACGCATTCTTGCAAGGTGCTTTTTTATCGGGAATCTCCTGTTTTACGGAAGCTTTATATCCCGGTATTGTTATGCAGGCTATTACTGTTACTTTTGTGACTGTCCTTGCTATGGCCTTTTTATTCAGAACGGGATTAATTAAAGCTACGGAAAGGTTTAGATCAGTTATTATTACTGCCAGTTCTGCTATTTTTATTTTCTATTTGATATCTTTTGTTTTAATGTTATTTCACGTTAATGTTCCTTATTTTTCGGCTAATTCGGGTTTGGCTTTATTTATTAATATTTTGATTGCTTTAGTTGCTGCTTTGAACCTGATTATTGATTTTGATTTTATTGAAAACGGTGCAAGGTCAAATTATCCTTCCTATATGGAATGGTATGGGGCTTTTGGCTTGTTAGTTACCATCGTTTGGTTATACATTGAAATCTTAAGAATATTATCAAGAACGAGAAGTAAATAGTTTGTATAAATTATTAAAAAAAGACCGAAAATTTCGGTCTTTTTTATGTTAAAATCCTGCTATATTTTCTTCTCTGGAGTGTTCGACTTCACATTTAACCTGAAAAATTTGTCCGTATAATTCGCAATTCATACCAAGCTCGTATGCTCTTTGCTGAGTGTATTTCATTAAATTGTATATCGGAATAAGGTTATTATCGACATTGTCCATAATCCAATTAAAATCAAGATTGAGAACAACGCTTTTTATATTTATTGCGTGGCATTTCTCAAGCCAAAGATTAAGTTCCTCTTCTTTATCATTAAGTCCCGGAACTATAATATATTTGGCTTTAACGAAGTCAGAATCTTTTGGTTGAGATTTTGCATATTCAGATAAATTTCGCCATACGCTTTCATAAGATTCTACCTGTTTTACTTTACGGTGAACTTCTTTTGAACCTGCATCTATTGAAACCAAAACTCTTACTACACCTTTTTTTAATCCTTTAATTATGGCATTACTTCTTTTTATTGCATTTGTATGGATGATAATTTTTGTAAAATTGTGTTTTATAAATTCGTGCAGAAGTTTCTCAAATTCACAATATATAGTAGGTTCTCCGCCTGCAAAATCTATCGTTCCGTCTTTTTTTAATATGTTATTTTTTATCATATCCTTAATTAAGGGATAAACTTTATAAACTTTTGTATTTTCTATAACTTCTTTATCTCTTGGTGCCTGACAGTATATGCAATTTGAGTTGCACGGCACCCAAGGTGTTAAAAGCAGGTAGTCTATATAATCATCATCATCCCATTGTTTGAATGATACATTTACACAGTCTTTACATATTTCAGGACAAGAATTCTCTCTGTATTTTTGTCTTAATTTTCTTTTTATTTCAAAAAATTCTTTCCAGTTGATTTTTTCACCGTGATAATTTTCGTATATTACGGGTCTGCCGCCGTATCTCGGGTTAAAATTATTGCACGAACGTATTCTGTTACAGTGGTCTAATACCATTCCGTGTTCTATGTAGCTGCAGCTTTCAAATCCTTCCAATGTCTTTTCCTTACATTAAGTGATGCTCTGTTGTTAAATATCTGAAATTATTATAATCAACTAAATTTAAATCAAGTTCTTTTGTTCTTTGGATTAAATATTGACCTAAATCCGCAAGGAATTGCGGTTTTGGTAAATCTTTCGCTCTTAAATCTCGGCAATAATCGTTTTCAATATCGGCAACTACTGATTTTATTCCTGCGTCAACAGTCAAATTAAGCCATTTGTCTATTTCTTCCTTGTTAGTATTTATTCCCGGAATAAATATAAATTTAGTTTCGACATTAAGTTTGTTTTCGGATTTTTCCTGAGCTTTGGCATATTTTCTTGCATTTTCCCAGAATTTATCAAATTTATCAACACGTTTAACTTTTTTAAATACCTCGGATGTTCCTGCATCTGCAGACAGGCAAACGGACAATTTTGATTCTTTTATCCCTTTTTCAATTGCTTTTGAGTATTTTATTCCCGATGAATGCACCGTAATTCTTTCAACTTCCTTTTGCTTTATAAGGAAATTTGTTAAATCTTCAAATTCATCCAGAATTGTCGGTTCTCCGCCCGCAAAAGTGATTTCACCTCCGGGTCTAAAAAGTTTTTTCTTAAACAGTTCTTTTATCATTGGAAGAACTTTATAGTGAGGTCTTCTTTGATAGTTTGCTTTATCCCATGACGTGTAACAATATATACAATCGCTGTTGCAATGAGTCCAATGGTTAAAGTGTATGTAATTTATATATTGTTTATCATCATCTTCCCAACCCTTGTATACTAAATTAAAACAGCCTTCACATCTTGGGTCGATAATTCCGTTTTTATTGTCAATGATAAATTTTTCTTTTAGCTTAAATATATCATCCCATTTAACACCCTTGCCGTTGTATTTTTCTTTGATATACAGCCTGCCTCCGCCTTTATGACAACAAAGACAACACATTTCTATATGGTCGTTTTCAAAACTTAATCCATGCTGAAGCCAATGGCAGCTAGTGTATTCCTGCATCATTCAGTCCTCTTTTTTCGTTCCAATATTGCATCATGTGTTCGGCCCGCTCATACAATACATATTTTAGTCCCATTGATTCCGCTTTTTCTTTTGCGTAGTCAAAAAATTCTATTATCTCAGACGGAACATTATCTCTTCTTGCGTAGAACCATTTTGACTCTATTTCATGGAAAACGCAATTAACTCCGTTTTCTTTTGATTTTTCAAGCCACAAATCAATTTCTTTTTTATCATCATTCACTCCCGGAATAAGAATATATTTCGCCTTAACAGCATAAGGGTCTTTCTGGTGTGAAGCATATCTTTTTAAGTTCTTCCATACTTTATCATAAGATTTTACCTGTTTAATCTTTTGATGCATTTCCTTTGAACCTGCATCAACAGATACAATTAAATCTACACACCCGTCTTTCAATCCTCTCTCAACGGCTTTTGAATATTTTATGCACGATGAATGTATTCTTGTTAGCGGGAATCCAGTATCTATAAATATATGTAATAATTTATCAAATTCTCTTAACAGTGTAACTTCTCCACCGCCAAAACTGACATGTCCGTTGTTTCTTAATAAATCCTTTTTTATCATGTCCTTTAGTATGGGCAGAAAATTGTAGTTCTTAAATTTATTATATCTCTCTTTATCAAGCATTGTATGACAATATGAACATCTTGAATTACATTTTGTCCAATAATCCAAATTAATCATGCTTATTTTCGAATGATCATCGGGCCAATCACGTTCTTCCAAATATATGCAGCCTTCGCATTTATGGTATGTTTCGCCTCTTTTATGCATATCTTTCATCATTTTTTTGAATGCAAAAAATTCATCCCAATCTACGGGTTCACCTTTATAATTATCTTTAACTATTGTATTCCCGCCACCTTTTGCACTGTAAAGACAGCATACTTTATATGAATCTATATCAAAATTTATTCCTGTTTCTATCCAGTAGCAGCTTCTATATCGCAAAATTCTTCCCTCTTTTTCTTTAATTTTAGCATATCAAGCTGAAAATGTGTAAAAGATTATTTCTTTTTTTCATTTTTTAAATTTTCTTCAACGTGAAATTTGGTTGTGCCTGTTTTCATTTCTCTGTATTTGTATACTGCTTTTGGCATTAAATACCCCAAAAACAGGCATGATATACCTATGTTCGCCGCAACCGATGCTATTTTTAATGCTTTTGTTTGGTTTATAAATTTATTTACACTTACATTGGAATTATTAAATTTTTCATTTATATTTTTTAAATTATTTTTTAAATTCTCTATTTGAGCTATATCAATGTATTTTGATGTGTCAATGTAATCGGCAGCTTTTTCTGTTTTTGTCGTTGCAATTATTTTTGCCTTTTTTGCTGATTTGACTAATATATTATCACCGTTATCCTTAAGAAAATTAAGCGTTTCAGTTAGTGTTGAACATTTATTTATTTTATCGACCTCTTTTATTATCGTTCCGTTTTTAAGTGCAGTCGTTAAATTCTTGTCGCTGAGTACGTCTATCGGCAAATCTATCGGTCTTTTTAACACTTTTGACGAAAATTTATTTATTCCTTTTTCTATTAAATTACCAAATCCGTATAAAAAGAACAAAAAACCGCCTTCTTTTATTGCGTGTTCGGCTAATTCGGTTTTATTTCTCGAACATGCAAGTCTTTCAGTTGTTATTCCCGCATCTATTATTTTCATGTTATGTACGGGATTGTATAATATTGCTTCCGATAAATTTTTGTATATCCCTTTAAATGATATTGCTTTATTTTTGTTTTCAAATTCAGAAAATATTTTTGGCTTTTTGTCATCAACATAGTTAATGTCTTTGTTTATTTCCTGATTCATCTTTTTTAAAACAGAATTTTTTGTGTTTTTTTGTTTTAGTTTTGTGAGAAGAAAATATGTTCCTAATGTTAATGCAGTTGCAGTTATAACTTTAGTTTTGTATAAACTTTTAGCTTTTTCTCCGCCGTCTTTCAAACAATCTTCTATAGCCGATTTTATGCTTTGAGTTTTGGAACCTGACATAATTCCTTTGGCATTTTTCTTTGCCCATTGGCTGTATTCGTCATTCATAAGTACTCTGGTATCGACTTCGGGATTTATTTTTGCATATTTGTATACCGTTTTATCGATTAACTTCTTGAATAAGGGGATTCCGCCAATCCATATTGCCTGTGTGCCGAATTCATCTATGGCTCTATCTTTCCCTTCGATTATTCCGCCTTCTTTAAATGATTTATATGTTAAACTTGCGCTGTCTACGCCGTCTTTTATCATTATCGGTACTAATGATTCTTTATTTCCCAGTGTTGAAACAATTCTTGATGTTACTGATTCTATGTTCATTTCTTCTTTCCTGTTCTTCTTATAAGCCCCATATCAAATTTCTTAATTCTTGTATTTTAGTTCCGTTTTTTCTTCGCATTTTATTTTCTCCTACTAAAAAAGCCTTCTTTTTTTAAGAAGGCTTTTGATATTATTTTTTTGATTCACACAAAAATTTCTACGATAATATCGTATAGCCTCCAATATTTATATAGCGTCGATTTTGTGTGTATATCATTTTACTTTTTCCTTTTGAATTTATTTTAACATAAAGAATATTGTTTTTAAAGTGTTATTCTTCATTTGTTTCATTTTCTTCAACTTCTTCTTTTAATACTTCAGAAGCACTTACGCTGACAGGTAAATTTACTTTTACTTTTGAAGTTAATTTAATTGTCATATTAAATTTACCAAGCTTGTTGATTGGAGCATCTAAAGAAATTGTTTTTCTGTCAACTTCAATACCGGATTTTGCTTTAATTTCTTCTGCTAATTTTTTAGTTGTTATTGCACCGAATAATTTACCGCTTTCACCTGCTTTCGCTGAGAATTCAAGAATTTCGATTGATTCAATCTTTTTAGCCGTTTCAAGAGCTTCTGCGTGTAATTTTTCTTGTTTCAGTTTAATTCTTGTAATATTTTTTTCTCTGTTCTCTTTTGCACCTTTTGTTGCTACTTCAGCAAGGTTTTGGGGTAGAAGAAAATTTCTTGCATAGCCGTCTTTTACATTGACTATGTCACCGGCTTCTCCTATGTTTTGTACGTCTTTTTTTAGAATTACTTCCATTTTATATCTCCTTAAATAATTGTTTTCAGTATTAAAATGATAATAAAAACATAATTAAATGTCAAAAAAACACCGTTTTTTGCGGTGTTTTTTTGTTTATATTGTTAAAATCTATTTTGCAATTACTGCATTTAAGTCTTCAACCATTTTATCCGGGTCAATACCGTGAACCTTTGCACCTGCTTCCAAATTTTCAAATCTGGCAGCTGCGCAGCCTATACATCCGAATCCGTATTTTTGAAAGATTTCTATTGTTTCGGGATATGATTGTATTATTTCTATTAATCCCATTTCCTTTGTTATTTTCCCCATTATTTTTTCCTTTCATTGATTTATTATTTTTTTTTCATTAATTATTATACATCAAGTTTATTCGAGGTGTATATGTTTAAATTTATTATTGATATATTTTGTAAAGATACTATTATCGGTTTATCTCAATTTGAAAATATAAGAAAAAATTCAATATATAAAAACAAATATTCTTCTCTCTTTAAAGAAAAGAAGAATATTTGTAATTTTACTGATCGCTATGCTTATCATCTTTAAGTAGTTTTTCAAAATCAGACGGTTTAATGCTTTGAATAAAATTACGAAATTCTTCCTGTTCTGCTTCGTCTTTTTCGCTGTCACAAGAAACACTTCCGTCTGCTAAAACTTTGACTGAAACAAATATTGGAGCTTCTGCTCTTATTGCTATTGCTATTGCATCAGAGGGTCTGGAATCTATTTCTATTTCTTTTCCGTTTTCATCAACCAAATAAATTGTTGAAAAATATGTATCTTCCTCTACATCATTAATTTCAATTCTGTCAACTTTACAGCCTGTTTTTGCAATGATATCTATGATTAAATCATGCGTCATAGGTCTTATGACTTTTATGTTCTCTATTTTTCTGATAATTGCACTTGCCTCCGCTGAACCTATCCATATTGGCAGTGCTTTTCTGTTTTCATTATCGTTTAATACTATTATGGGAGAGCCTGTAGCCGTATCTATAGCTATTCCCATTACTTTCATCTCTATCATTTTAATTTCCTTATAAGAGTTTTGTTAATATTTCAGGGCCGTCCTCCGTTACGTGCACAGTATGTTCAAAATGTGCCGACGGCTTTTTATCTTGTGTAACCACCGTCCAACCGTCATCAAGGACATAAACATCATCGCAGCCTAAATTCAACATAGGTTCAATTGCAATTGTCATGCCTTTTTCAAGTACTAACGGATTATTTGTTCTATAGTTAAATACAAACGGATCTTCATGCATTTCTCTTCCTACACCGTGACCGCCGTATTGTCTTACTATTCCCAAATTATATTTTTTTGCAACATCTTCGATATTGCCTGCAACATTTTCAAGTCTGTCGTGATGTTTCATGTGCTCAAGCCCGGCAAATAATGCTTCTTCCGTTGCTTTAAGAAGCATTTTCTTTTCTTCCGATATCTCGCCCACAGGATATGTCCAAGCACTGTCACCCACAAAACCTTTATATGTCGCACCTATATCTATGCTTATGATATCTCCGTTCTTTAATACTGTTTCTTTTGAAGGAAATCCGTGAACTACCTGCTCATTTAACGATGCGCAGATTGTAAACGGAAAACCGTGATACCCTAAAAATGTAGGTTCAGCCTTATTCTCTTTTATAATCTTTCGGGCAAGTTCATCAAGCTCAAAAGTTGTTACACCTTCTTTTATTGTATCTTTCATCGCTGCATGAACAAGTGCAACTATGTTCCCTGCCTGTTTCATTATGTTTACTTCAAATTTTGATTTTTTATGTATACCCATTTTATTTTATGGCTCCCGTGAGATTTTTATATATTTCGTTTATTTCTAAACCTGCATCTATTTTTGTTAATTGACCTCTTTGTTTGTATAGGTTTATTAATGGTTCTGTTTGTTCAAAGTATGTTTTAAACCTTTTAACCGCAACTTCTTCGGTATCATCTTCCCTTCTTGTAAGAGTTGAACCGCATTTATCGCATTTATTAATATCCTTCATTTTCATGGTCTTTATATTGTATATTGCACCGCATTTCGGGCAAGAACGTCTGTTTACCAGTCTTTCTATTAACTTTTCCTGCGGAACGTCAAAATAAAATACCTGCGGTTTCGTTTGAGTTCCTTTATTTATTTCTTCTAAAATTGTATCTAATGCTCTTGCCTGCTCGAGGCTTCTCGGGTATCCGTCGAGAATAAATCCGTTATTGCAGTCAGATTGTTTAAGCCTTTTTTTTATGATTTCGGAAACAACATTTATCGGAACCAGTTGACCTTTTTCCATAAAGCTGTTTGCCAACTTGCCTTCTTCGCTGCCCGTTGCAACTTCTTCTCTTAACAGAGAACCTGTATCTATATGCGGAAGTTTATATTCTTCCGACAGCATTTTGGTCTGAGTGCCTTTTCCGCTTCCTGGCGGTCCGATAAATATAAATTCTTTTTTCATAACTTTTCCCCTTTATATAATTATTATAGCATATCAAACTTTTTTTAATAAAAAAAAAAGAGCCTTTAGGCTCTTTTTATTGTCTTAAGAAACTTTCGTAATTCTTTGGCAACAGGTTTGTTCTGACTTGATTTATAAAATCGAGTGCAACACCGACCATAATTATTAATGAAGTAGCTCCTATACCCTGCAAAGTCGTTATTCCCGTAGCCTTACAAGCTAATGAAGGAATAAGAGCAACGGTAGCCAAACCTAAAGCACCAATAAATGTTGTTTTACTTAAGATTTTATCTAAAGCTTCCGCTGTAGGTCTGCCCGGTTTTATCCCCGGTATTGATGAACCGTATTTTTTCAAGTTTGTAGCTATTTCTTTCGGCTGCAAATTCGGTATGATTGATGCATAGAAAAATGTTAATGCAAAAATCAACAAGAAATATATTACCTCATAAGCAATCCCTGATGGACTTAAGAAGTTCGCAACCGAAACAACTATATTTCTTAATGCTTCGTTTGGAATATTTGCCCTTCCTACAAGGTCAATTATTGTTGTAGGAAATAGAAGTATGGCAATTGCAAATATAATAGGCATTACACCGCCCGGATTTAATTTGAACGGTATAAATGTATTTGTTCCTCCGTATACTTTATTTCCTATTTGTCTTCTGGGGTTAACAATAATAACTTTTCTGGCTGCTTCATGCATAATTACAATAAAAATCATTGTAGCAACGAAAATTAAGAGTAATACAGCTAAACCGGCTCTTAAAGAAGGGTTATCTTTAACTAAAGTAGATGTATAACCTGCATAAAAAGGTATTTTAGAAATGATACCACAGAATATCAGCATTGAAGCACCGTTTCCGATACCTCTTTCCGTCATTAACTCCGCCATCCACATTGTTAAAGCCGAACCTGCCGTTAATATTACGACAGAACCTATTGCGAATGATATTATATTTACATCAGGCATAATTACGCTTCTTGCTGTTTTAACCAAAAATAAAACAAAAACAAAAGCCTGAACTGCGGCAATTACTATTGTAAAATATCTTGTATATTGCTGTATTTTTCTTCTTCCCGCTTCACCTTCTTCTTTCTGCAATTGTTCCAAATGCGGAATTACAACTGCAAGAAGCTGTATGATGATGGATGAAGTAATATACGGGCCTATACCTAATGCAATAATTGATACGTTACCGAGAGCACCCCCTGAGAACATATCCAAAAATCCTATAAGGTTATTCGTTGCAGCTAAATTTGCAAAGCTCGTGTTATCAATTCCGAAAATGGGAAGTTGCGCACATAACCTGAATATTAAAATCATAACAAGCGTAAATACTATTTTCTTCCACAAC
>CANQLK010000013.1 GCA_947624665.1 Candidatus Gastranaerophilales bacterium | reverse complement strand
TTTTTATCTTTTCAATTTGAAATGTCTGACAGTTAGTTTTGAAATTTTTCCGACTTAATGACTCACAAAATTAAAAATTTTCAATTTGTTTGTCGGACTTTTCAATTTGTCCTGTCCATTTATAAGAGCAAATAAAAACTCTTGATAAAGGAAAAAGTCTTTTTAATTGGTGGTAATTGTTAAATTTACAGTTTAATAAATCATAAAAGTGAAAGGCTGATAATTAATTTATCAGCCTTTTATTATTATAAAAATTTGAAATTATCTTGCCGAAATAATCAAACTAAGTGATTCAAATAATCAAACCTGTGTTTCTTTACACAGAGGCTGTAGTGACGTAAGCGAAGAGCTTTCGCCACGGAATGCCGTTTAATGCTACAGTAAAAAGTGAAAATCAGCGAGAAATATACTTCTTGAACAGCTCTATATCTTCGGGATAAGTAATTTTAACATTCTCGGTGGAACCTTCAACGGTGTATATCGGGCAAATATTGTATTTCAAAATCAAACCGCAATCATCGGTGGCTTTATATTCGTTTTCTTTAGCAAGTGCGTGTGCCTTTTTTATAAACTCAATATCAAAGCATTGCGGAGTTTGACATCTTTTCAGACGATTTCTGTCAGGAACACTTTTTATAATGTTGTTTTCATCAACTTCAATAATCGTATCAGAGGAATCTATAGCGGTATTTACCGCATGAAATTTTTTCAACGCATTAATACAATCCGATATAATTTTTTCAGTAACGAAAGGTCTTGCCGCATCATGAATTAAAACTTTTGCATTCATTTCATTTACGGAATTAACGCCGTTAAATGAGCTTTCTTGTCGGGTTTTACCGCCTTCAATAATTTTTATTACTTTTTTATACTTATTTTTTGAAATTATATTTTTTGTTAAATCAATGAAATCAGGGTTAGAAACAACAATAATGTAATTAATAAGAGGATGGTTTTCAAAAGCTGAAACAGAATATTCCAATACAGTTTTGTCATTAATTTTGTAAAATTGTTTTGGAATATCGAGTCCCGAGCGGGAGCCTGTACCTGAAGCTAAGATAATTGCATAATAATTCATAATATATCCGAAAAAATGTAAACAATAATAATATCGGGTGAATAATAGAAGTAAAAAATTAAAAGATTGGAGACGGAGAGATTCGAACTCTCGTCCGGAATGGGATATAAAAAGACATCTACGTGTGTAGGTCTGTTAATTTAGGTAAGAATACGGCACGAACCATTCCTAAATAATTACCATTGCAGTTTAGGCTGATACGCAGCTTGGAAGAGAAACTTAGTCCCGTTACTTCCATTGCGGGATTGCAGCTTGCATGTTAGCGCTATATCAAACGGCAAGCTGGTCTGATACAACGGCTGAACTGCAACTAGGCAGCAAGAGCAGCAGCTCTTGAAAAATCAGCTTTTACAACGTTATTAGCGTTTATTTTGTTTGCTTGTTGATAACTCGGAACAGCACCGAGACACGCAATCCGATTACACCAATCCACCCGTCAAATCCATAACGTCCCCATATTTAATTTTCAATGTACTTTTTATATTATACAATAATATATTATTTTTTTAAACTTGTCAGAATTTTTTTTAAATTTTCCGTTTCTTTAAATTCAAATCCGCATTGTCTAACTGCATTTTTAAATTTAGAAATTATTATATCGGAATATCTTGCTGCCTCTCTGATTTTTTGGTCGGACATATTTGAGTTATTAAAATTAACGGCGAATTCACCATCCAATAAAAGAAATAAAACATCAAACAACTGATTTTTGTTTTTATACATTTCATTGTATTCAACATCTACAAAATTAATTTTTTTATTTTCGTTATCAATCATGATGTTATTCGGATTAACTAAATCAAATTTATAACCGCATTTATTGGCTAAAACAACATCTTTAACAAGTTGTTCATAGCTTTTAGGCGGAAATTCAGATATATTTTTTAAAGATTTTATATGGAGTTTTGTATTTAAATCGGAGAAATTATTTCTGTATTGAAAAGGAATACCGAAAGTATCGCCTTTTTGTTTTTTCATAATATAAAATTTTCTTGAAGTGCGAGAGGAAGAAGGAATGATAACGTATCCAATCATTTGTCCAAGATTGAGAGAAGGCGCATTATCTTTTATTTCGTAAGCAGTCGGCTTATCAGTTTTAACGGGTAAAAAGCTAGCTCGTTTATCAACTTTAATAACCCATTTATCGTTATCGGGTATTGAGTATGTAATTCCTTCAAATCCCGAACCCAATACGGTGCCTGTATAATCAATAATATTTAAGGCATTTGAATAAAAATCGGTATCATTTGCCCAGATTTTGAAATCCTCAAAAGAATTACCCGAGCCAGACTTCCCGAATGAGGGATTATGTGCGGTCATTTTACAGGGCATATTTCTTATTGGGGTATAAGCTATAGTATGAGAATTTGCAAAGTATATGTTCATAATCTTATAAACACCGAAAACAAAAATATTTGCATTTTTTATAATTTTTGTAAACAATACTTTAGAATTAATACTATAGGGTTATATTTTTTGTAAAAATATGATATAAATAAACTTGTATATAAGAGAAGAATGGAGATAATTATGACACTGGGTTCATTTGTATTTATGTTACATTCACACTTGCCATATTACAGAATGGCCGGTATGTGGCCGTTTGGCGAAGAAAATTTATATGAATGCATGGCTGAAACTTATGTTCCTCTTTTAAATGCCATTTCCGAATTATACGAAGAAGAGGGTATAAAGGCTAAACTTACTGTTGGTATAACACCGATATTGGCTGAACAACTAAATGATGAACATTTGAAAAACGGCTTTGTCGAATATTTGGATTCAAGAATAAAATCAGTTTCCAAGGATTTGGAAAGATATCCGGATCCTAAGGTTGAACATTCTCAGCACTTAAAATATCTTGCAAAGTACTATTTTGATTGGTTTAATCATATTAAAGACAGCTTTGTAAATAAATATAATAAAGATTTGATTTCGGCATTTAAAAAATATCAAGATTTAGGATGTATTGAAATAACGACATCAGGAGCTACGCACGGATTTTCTCCGTTACTTGCTACCGATTCCAATTTAAATGCACAGTTTAAAGTAGGCTCAGATACAACAAAAAGACTATTCGGTAAAAAGGCAAAAGGCTGCTGGCTTCCCGAATGTGCCTACAGACAAGGTTATGAATATATCGGTAAGGACGGTAAAAAGAAATGGCGTCCCGCTATTGAGGTTACTTTACAAAATAACGATATTGAATATTTCTTCACGGAATCTCATGTTATAGAAGGCGGTAATTCGGTTGGTGAAAGAAGAGTTGTCGGTATCTACGGAAATATTGAATATATTCCGCTTCCTCAAAGAGAAGCAACAGGATATGATACATACTCTGCATATTGGCTTCCTGATGCTCAAGTAGCTGTTATGGGAAGAAATGACAGAGCAGGTTTTCAGGTTTGGTCTGCTGCTGACGGCTACCCCGGCGACGGCGTTTATCGTGAATTCCACAAAAAAGATGATAAATCAGGCATGAATTATTGGAGAATTACTTCTCCAAAGACCGATTTAGGTAATAAAATGCTTTATGACCCGGTATTGGCAATGAATCAGGTAAATTCAAATTCCGATCATTATACGACTTTAATTTATCATTTACTTAATGATTATAAAAAAGCTAATAATAAAAACGGTTTAATAATGGTTTCATTTGATACGGAATTGTACGGACACTGGTGGTTTGAAGGTGTTGAATTCATTAAACAGGTAATCAGAAAAATGAATAATTTCTTACCTGAAATTGAAAGATGCACAGCAGGCGAGTATTTGGAAAAACATCCGCCGGTTGATACAATACAGATACCTGAAAGCTCTTGGGGACAAGGCGGTCATTTCTATGTATGGATGAATCACTTGACAGAATGGATGTGGCCAATAATTCACGGTTGTGAAAAAAGAATTATAGATATTGTTAAAAATTACGAAAAAATACCTGAAAATAAACTTCTGCACAGAGCTTTAAATCAGCTCGCAAGAGAAAATCTTTTGTTGCAAAGTTCTGATTGGCCATTCTTAATAACTACTTGGCAGGCTAAGGACTATGCAACGGACAGATTCCGTGAACATGTTGACAGGTTTGAACTTATTGCTGATATGATTGAATCAGGAAATATAGACGATGAAAAATTGAAGAAAATCGAGTCTATAGATAATTGCTTCCCGGTTATAGATTACAGAGTTTATTTACCAATTGAAGAAGGTGTTATTCCTCAACAGGAATCAAAATTAGCTCCGTTATATCAATAACGGATAAAAAATCAGAATAAAAAAAAGCGGCTTTTAAAACCGCTTTTTTTAATGATTAATAATTACACCCTGAACTTCTTTTTGTAAATTAAGTGAATCTTGCAAGCTGTTTTTTAATTCTGCAGCTGTATTTGCATTATAAAATTTGCCTGAAGTAACAAGTGCAACACATTTTAACTGATTGTTTGCATCTCGGTCGCCAATAGCAAGAGCGATAACATCAATCTGAATGTCATCACGGTGTTTTTGAAGCTCGATAACAAAATCGCAAGGACTTTCATCACAATTTTCACCGCCGTCACTGATAAGTATAATGCGTTTTTTTGATTGTGTATCTGCGAAATCCAAAAATGCGGCTTGTTTTAATGAATATGTAATAGGTGTCCAACCGACAGCATTCAGCGCATTCAGTTTAGAATATATATTTTGAGTATTATCAGGTAAAATAGGAGCTATTAATTGAGAAGCCGTGCAGCTTTGCTTAGGAGTAAATCCTGTTTTATGTCCGTATACTCTAAGTCCTACGGCAGTGTTTTTAGGAATTAAAGGAAGAGTTTCTTTCATTGTATTAAGTGCAATTTGCAATTTTGTCTTAGAACCCAGTTTTTCATTCATACTGTTGGAAAGATCAAGAATAAAAAGCAATTTTTCTCCGTTAGCTTCCACTTGTTTCCCGTCAAGTTTAAATTGTTCGGGAGTTGAATAAGTATAATTTGCAGCCAAAGCTGAAACCATTGCCGTTGAAACGGTCAATACCATAATTAATATAAATTTTTTCATAATTTTCTCACTCGTTATAGGAATATGTTATCAAAAATTGAAAATTATGTCATTAATCAAAAGGAGGTACAAATAATTAATATTCAAATTGAAATCCGTAAGTTTTATATTTAACGTCGTTATTGAAATCATTTGTATTAATTTGATTAATAAGAGGAGGAGTTTGAATTGTATTAATTTGTGGCGTAAGTACCGAATTAAAGGCCTGTTGGAACTTTATTTTAAAGTCTTCGGGTGAATTTACGGTATATAAATTACCTTTTGTTGCGGAAGCAATACATTCTGATTGCCAAAGAGAATCAGGTTCAATAGCAATGGCAATTACATCTATTTTTATATCTTTTCTGGTCGCACTAAGCTGTCTGATATAAGCGCAAGGGTCATCACCGCAATTTTCTTCACCATCCGTAACAAGTATAATATGTTTAAGATGAGGCCCGCTGCTGAAATCGTTTTGAACAGCTTGTCTGAGGGAATAACCTATGGGTGTAGCACCTCTTGGATTTCTATATGAGAGTTTTTGCGAAACATTTTGTGCGTTAAATCTGGCAATAGGCAGAACCAATTCCGAAGCTGTACATACAATATCTTTAAGTGCGTGTATATTGTCGGGTCTTAACATTTGTCTCACTTTATCACTGTCACCGAAAATTCTTAAACCTATTTTCATTTCGTTACCGGATTTTTGCAATATTTGTTCTATTGCATCGATAGTGAGATATATTTTTTGAGTATAACCCATTTTTTCGTTCATGCTCGATGAAAAATCGACGATAAAAAGTGTTTCTTCATTAGGATTACCGTTTATACCGTTTAAATTTCTTAAATGTTCAGGTACATTGTCGTAAGATAGAGTTTTTGTCGACAACAAAGCAGTTATTATTAAAGCTGTAATTAAAATATACTTTTTCAAAGAAAACCTCTGTAATAATGATATATTAGCAAAAAATTAAAAGTAAGTCACTAAAAAAGGGGAATCCGTTTAAGATTCCCCTAAATTGATTTATTTTTTATTAACAACCTATGCCAAGCATTCTTTTATACCAACTGAAAGTTTCAATGTCACAACCGTTAAATGTAGCTTTTAATGATTGTTTTTGAAGATATTTTTCAAATTCTTCGGTAAATTTAGATGCGGATTTGCATGAAGTTTGTTTAACTTCTTTAACAGAATCAGACATAGGGAGCCTCCTTTTAATTTATTACGTATATTATATGACAACGGAAATTTTATATTATAATTGTAGCATTTATTTGCAATTATTTCATTGAATATTTTCTAAAAAAAATTAAAAGTCAATAGCAATCTAAGTTTCCATCTGTAAATATTAGTTAAATAAATTGTTTTTATTAAGATGCTATATATAATCAGGATTTATGGAAATCCATTGATATTGTTGCTTTTCAGATTCCGATGGTTTTTCAATAATAAACGTACCGCCAAATCTTCCTCTTGAAAAGGTAATATAACCGTCTTGTTCAAGAGAAATCAAAGCTTTTCTGATAGTATTGGTACTTACATCAAATTTTTTGGATAAATCATACATTGAAGGCAATTTATCACCTGCGCTGTATTCTTTGTTAATAAGATCTGAGAGCATATTAGTAATTTTTTGATAAGAGTAGAATGCTGCATCTTCTGCCTTTGCGAAAATTGAATTCTCTCTTAAGGGTTCAAAAACGGGTGACATTGGATTTTGTGCAAGAATACTTCCGTATCTGCCTCTTCGTGTAATTATTATTCCTTCTTTATTAAGCAACTTAACAGCATCATTAATTGTCTTAATGCTGACATTCAATGTTTTAGACAGTTCTTCATGAGAAGGAATTTTGTCGCCGATTTGAAAATTATCCGCTAGAATAATTTTTAAATCTTCTGCTATTTTTATAACAAGCGTATCAGCAGACATAGATTCAATCATTTTCAGTTCATTTGCAGAAATCGAAGGCATTACTTTAAGGAACCAGTTTGAATCATTTCCTCTTGATTGTCGGGATTCAAGTATACCAGTAGAACAGAGATACTCATATGCGAGTCTGGCTGTATTTTGTGATATACCGAGGAATTCGGACATTTTTCGCGTGGACGGAATCGGCTTGCCTATTTTGCATTTTTTTTGAATAATGGCTTT
Organism: Candidatus Gastranaerophilales bacterium; assembly: GCA_947624665.1. Classification (GTDB taxonomy): domain Bacteria; phylum Cyanobacteriota; class Vampirovibrionia; order Gastranaerophilales; family Gastranaerophilaceae; genus Avigastranaerophilus. The sequence continues at coordinate 12,970 of CANQLK010000013.1, read as the reverse complement.
TTTTATTGCAAATATGGCTTTATCTCGTTTAGATGTAGATTTACTGTTTGTGTTTATGGGGTTGGAGGTATTTGAAATCATTGTACCTATTTTTTGTTTTGAGGTGAGATATCCTTCATCTTCAACGTATCTGATGGCATTTTGAACTGTTCCGACACTGACTCCCAAGTATTGTGATATTTCTGATTTCTTTGGAAGAATGTCGTTTTCTTTTATTTGTTTTTTAGCAATTGCAGATAATATCCAATTAATTATCCACTTTTTTATTAAAGAATCTTTTGGTTCATAAGATGAAGTAAAATCCGGAATTTCAGACGGTAATTCTGAAACATTAATCATTCTTTGTTTTGATAAAACATCAACCATGTTGCCTCCAATTCTTTAATTATAAGTCAGAACCCGAAATTTTTTGTTATTTTTATGATTAAAGTTAATATTTCGTAACTTTAAATAAATAATTACTGAATAATACCTTCTTTAACAGCTTTAACTGCTGCTTGAGTTCTGTCATCTACGAGAAGTTTTTGTATGATATTACAAACATGCGCTTTTGCCGTATGTTCGCTGATACATAATTCTTTTGCAATATCAGAATTGGATTTTCCGTCAACAATTAGTTTTAATACTTCAAATTCACGCTGAGTTAAGTTTGAATGAGTATTTTTAAAAACTTTTCTGGGAATTTTACCTTTCGTAATTATTTCATTTTTTTGGTTACGGAGAAAGGGAACGATTTTGGGGTCAAACCACATAGCCCCGTTATAAACCGTTTTTATAATGTTTACAAGCGAAACAGCATCAATATCTTTAATTACATAGGCATATATACCTAAGGCAAGACATTTGCTTACTTCATCCGAGTCATCATGAGAAGTAAGTACTATGAATTTTGAAGTAATTTCATTGTCCTGTAATTCTTTTATTACTTTAATTCCAGATATATCTGTAAGTCCGATGTCAATTATAATAATATCAGGGGTGTATTTCCGGGCAAAAAGAACAGCTTCCTTACCTGTTTCAGACTCATTTATAATCTCGTATTCTTTATAATCGCTTAACAGCGTTTTTATTCCGACTCTTATTAATTTATTATCTTCAACTAATTGTATTTTAATTTTATTTTCCATATTCGCCTCCAAAATAATATTATTTAATTCTTAAAAATTTTTTATCCTTCCCTGTGAAAATTTTTAAATATTTTTTTCATCAAAAAAATTTTAATTATTATTTAAAATAATATCTATTAGATATATAATGATAAAAATATTGGAATGTTAGACGATATATCTATAAGAAATGTATTGATAACATGTGAATAATAAAATATAATAAAAATATGGGAAATGTGTTTGAAGAAAAAGAATTTATAAAAACATCAGACGGGTCAACCGGATTATATAATAAGGAAGTAAAAGACATATATCATTCAAAGACGGGTGCTTATAGTGAAGCATTAGAAAAATTTATAAATCCGATTTTTTTATCGGGGATAAATTTTGGGGATGAAGTAAGGATATTAGATATATGTTACGGTATCGGATACAATACTAAGTGCGCTATTGATAAATTAAACGTCAATTTGGAAGCGGATATATTAGAAACGGATAAAAGTTTAGTTTTGATATCACCGTTCATAAAAGATAATATCGATAATGATTCTTTAAAATTATCTTTAATTTCAGAGATTTATAAAAATGAAGAAGATATTAAGTATGGAATAGAGCTTTATAAATATTTTAATGAATTCGGTTATGATAAATTTTTTTCGAGTTTATATTCAGCCTTTTATTCGTTTTATAATAACACGGGTAATACTTTTGCACTTCCCTGCAACAATAATTCAATTTTACATAATATATATTATAACTATATATCTGATAGCATGAACAAAGGAGTAGAAATCAACAATAATAAGAAAATAAAAATTAATACCCATATACAAGATGCAAGAATAACTCTGCAAAAAATAAATAACTCCTACGATATAATTTTTCTCGATGCTTTTTCATCAAAAAAAGACCCAACACTTTGGACAATTCATTTTCTTAATCTAATAAAACAAAAAATGAAACCCAACTCACTACTTATATCATATTCAAAATCAACCGCATTCAGAAGCGCTTTAATTGAATTGGGATTTAACGTTGGAAAAACCTTTTTGAATAATACCGATATGGGTACTGTTGCATCTTTTAATAAACATTTAATTATTAACCCCCTTGATGATATTGATTTTAAATTAATAGACTCTCGCAGCGGTATAACATATAAAGACCCATCTCTTTCTCTTCCGCCTACTCAAATATTATTAAACAGAAATTCAGAAATTGATATTTCCGACCGAATTTCCAGAACCAAATTATCAAAAATATTATGATTATATATCTAATAGATTTAATTTCATTGGAAATATTATTGTTATATTTCTATTCGATATTTATTGTAAAAAATTTTTCAAAAAAAAATTAATAATTTATAATCTAAATAAAACAAAAAAGGAAAAATTATGAAATATGATTTAATAGTTTTTGGTGGTGGAACAGCAGGAATAGCTTCAGCATATACTGCTGCCAAGCTTGGCTTAAATACATTGCTTGTAGAAAAATCAGACGTGCTTGGTGGTGCTATAACAAAAGGGCTTGTTATTCCCTGTATGAAACTGAATACTAATAATATAAATACTGAATTTGTTGCTGATTTATGCGCATTCGCTGATAAATATAACGCAAGACACACATATATAGATGGAAACAAGCTTTGGTTTAACCCTGAACTCTTGAAAATCGTATTTGATGACATGTTATCATTCGTTAACTGCAAAGTTTTATTTAATTGTATACCTGTTAAAGTAAATTATAGCAATTATAATAATACTTTTGATTCAATATTATCAAACGAGATGTTATCAATATATACCGAAGCGAAATATATTATAGATGCTACAGCTGACGGAAAAATTTTTAAAATTTTAAATTGCGAATTTCAAAAAAATAGTGAAATTTTTCAATCTCCATCACTCAGATTTTTAATTTCGGGAATTAATTTAAATAAGTTTTCAAACTGGTTGGAAGAAATCGACAAAGACAGAAATGTTACCACAATAGACAGAACTTCTTCTCAGATACACCTTTCAACCGCATATACGTGGGATAAGAATAAAAATTGGGCCTTAGCTCCGCTTTTTGAGTCCGGCGTAAAGAATAATGACCTCTTATACACTGATTGTGCTTACTTTCAAATTTTTACCGTTCCTTCAATGCCCGATACCGTAAATTTAAACGCTCCAAGAATAATATTGGATAATGATGAAAGTATTTTAGACCCGTTTGTATACTCAAGAGCCTTAAAACAAGGACGTGAAAGAATATACAGGCTGTATAACTTCTGTAAAAAATACATGCCGGGGTTTGAAAACTCATTCATTTCTCATATATCCGATATGCTTGGTGTCAGAGAATCATATAGGGTTAAATGCAAGTATACGGTTACTAAAGATGATATAATAAATCCAAAAACTTTTGAAAATACTGCCTTTTGCTCAGACTATCCTATTGATATTCATTCAAATAAAAATGAAAACGACACACTAGAATATACTAAAAAAACATACTGTGTTCCGATTGAAGCACTAATATCAGCTGATTATGAAAATCTATACGCTATAGGCAGAATTATAAGCTCCGAATTTGAAGCACAAGCTGCAATCAGAACACAAGTTAATTGTTTTTCCATGGGTGAAGCTGCCGCAAAAGATATTTATAAAAAAATAAATTTATCGGCAATTTAATACATAATCTTTATTTAAGAGTTTTTCCAAGATTGAAATATAACTATAAAAAATAATAGAAAAAAGTATATTAAACTTTATTAAATTTTTTATAAAAAATAGAAATTAAATCAAATAATTTTAGTCTAAATAGAAAGCCGTAACAACTTTATGCGAATCTTCTGCATGTTGAATTGCTTTATGAAGCGTATTTGAAGTATGAGATAGGAAACAAATCAACTGTTGACATTCATCAATGATTTCTCTGTTACAAATACGGCTGGCATCAGCCAAAGTCATCATGGATCTGTCAGGATGTTCTATGATATTAGGAACACCTATCAACTGATCTTGCACGTCAGACGGCTGTTGTCCAATGGTTTGCGGAAGAATAATCCTTAATTTATCGGGATTTGCCTTCATTGCGCCTCTGATTGCCGCAGCGTTTGTTCCGCTTGAACCACCTGAAGTTATAACGGTATTTCCTTGTATTACCAATGCATAAGATAAAATTTCTATTATTTGTTGATGAGTAATCGGCAAGTTTCGGCTGCCAATAATTGCAACCTTTTTTGCTGACTGTTGTATTGTTGCCAGTTCCATTGCCAATGCATCAAGAGTATGAGAATCAGTTGTTTCAACGGTATCCATATCGTCCATTGGAACCATTATCTGCTGCTCATTTTTATTCTCGTCTGACATATATTTCCTTATTTATTTTACTAATATAATATATTAATAATACCACATTTTTCAAAAAAAAAAAGCTACTTTTTAATATTTAAAAAAAAAACTGTTTTAAGAATTTTTTTTATATTATATTATTACTGTAAATATTTTTTAGTAAATTTATGGCAGAGATAACAGAGGGATTAAACAGAGAACAAAAAGAGGCGGTACTTCAAGAAAGAGGTACTATACTTGTTCTTGCAGGTGCCGGCTGCGGTAAAACTAAAGTATTAACGACCAGAATTGCTAATCTTATTCAACATGGTGTTTCACCTTATCAAATTCTTGCGGTTACATTTACAAATAAAGCCGCTAAAGAAATGCTTGAACGTTTATCCAAAATGGTAGGTGAAGATAAAGCTAAAAAAATGTGGATTGGTACTTTTCACTCCATTTCTTCCAGAATTCTCCGTTCCGATATCTCGGAATATAAGGATGAAGACGGTAATACATACGATAACAAGTTTGTTATTTATGATGATACTGATTCAAATACCATCTTAAAAAATGCAATAAAAAAATGTAATTTAGATGAGAAAATATATCAGCCAAAGCTGTTAAAAACAATTATTTCCAACGCTAAAAACAAAATGTACGATGCATACACTTATGCCACAAGAGCCAGAGATTTTAGAACCGAAAAATATGCTCAAATTTTCCTTGAATATCAAAAACAGCTTCGTTTAAATAATGCTCTTGATTTTGATGACATGCTTGTCATGGCGGTCAAATTACTTGAACAATCCCAAACAGTCAGAGAAAAATATTTTAACAGGTTTAAACACATTTTGGTTGATGAGTTTCAGGACACAAATATATGCCAGTATAAAATGATAAAAGCGATGTATTCAAATAATAAATCGGAAGATGAAATCCCCGAAGAAAAAAGCTTATGCGTTGTAGGTGATGTCGACCAGTCCATATACAGTTGGAGAGGTGCGGATTATAGGATTATACTTAACTTACAATCAGAATTCAAAAAAACGCATTTAATTAAATTGGAACAAAATTACCGTTCCGCTGAAACCATTCTTGATGCTGCAAACAGTGTAATTTGCAACAATAAACAAAGAATAAGTAAAAATTTATATTCAAATTTGGGTAAAGGTCAAAAACTTTCTCTTTATTATGCAAATGATGAAGCAGATGAAGCTCTTCACCTTGTTAGAGAGGTAAAACGGCTTAACGTTTCTAAACCATTATCAAATATAGCTGTTTTATACAGAACTAATTCCCAGTCAAGAGCTATAGAAGAAGCTTGTATGGCTAATAACCTTCCATATAAAGTCATAGGTGGGCTTAAATTCTATGACAGAAAAGAAATCAAAGATTTAACTGCATATTTAAAACTTATTTATAATCCACAGGATTCACAAAGTTTAAGAAGAATAATTAATGTTCCAAAACGTGCAATAGGTAGTGCAACTTTGTCTAAACTTCTTGAATTATCCGAATCATTAAATCAACCTTTTATGAGTGTACTTTCAGAAGTAGAAAATTATGATGACTTTACTTCTGCTGTTAAAATCAAACTAAAAGCATTTTATGATTTAATTATCGATTTTAAAAATGCATATAACAAAATGGATTTGCCTGCATTCGTCGGGTATGTGCTTGAGAAATCAGGTTATATCGCCGAAATAAAAGAAACGGAAGATGAAACAACCGCAGAAAGCCGAATTGATAACCTGCAAGAATTTATAAATGTTGCAAAAGAATTTACTCCTACGGATGAAGATATTTTAGGTGAATTTTTATCACAGGTTTCACTTGTCAGCGATGCCGATTCCTATACTGATGATACTGATACTCTTACTTTAATGACTTTACACAGTGCAAAAGGTCTTGAATTTGATACCGTATTTTTATCCGGTCTTGAGGAAGGAATTTTTCCGCATAATCGCTCTTTAGATTCGCCTACGGAAATGGAAGAAGAAAGACGGCTTATGTATGTCGGTATAACAAGAGCTAAAAACAACCTGTATTTAAGCTGCGCAAAACGCAGAAAAATGTGGGGTGATTATAAATACTATAATCCAAGCAGATTTATTTCCGAAATCCCTGCTTCACTTATAGATTCTGAAGAATCAGACTATATTCAATCTTCAGACCATAATGACGGCTATACGTTCAAAAAAGCAGTAGCAACAATAAAATCAACTCATATCTCGGAAAATTCTGACGGCAGTATTAAATCGGTTTCATCATTCGGTAAAAACTTTATTGCGCCCAAAAAGCAAATACAGCACAATACAAGTTTCGTTATTAAAAGTAAAAATCATGACGAAATAAAACAAGAACGCCAGAAAAATGATGAAGAAAAAATAAAAAACCTCCTTGAAAATAATCCCATAAAAAAGAAGCTTATGGAAATCAAGCAAAAAGAATCTTCTTCACCCGAAAATATTCATACGGGAAGTTCAAACAATAGTGAAAACACTATTTATAATACAGGAGATAGAGTCTTTCATTCGAAATTCGGCATAGGTAAAGTTACTGATATAAAAACAGTAGGCTCATCATCCATGATTATTGTTGACTTCGGAAAATTCGGTCAAAAAGCACTTGATTTATCTTTTGCTCAATTAAAAAAATTCTAATCGGATTTTTTTAATAAGGCTATTGTTTCAATGTGTGCTGTATTAGGAAACATGTCGGCAGGTTGAACGTACTCCGGAATATATCCGTAATCAGATAATATTTTTATATCACGTGCCAATGTTGCAGGGTTACAGCTTATATAAACAATATAATTTTTTGTTAATTTAACCAGTGTTTCCAATGATTTTTGGTCGCAGCCTTTTCTCGGAGGGTCTATAACACTTACATCAAACTGCATTTTTTTATTTATTAAATCTGAAAAGATTTTTTCAGCTTCTCCGTTTATAACCTGTAAATTGGTTATATTATTGATTTTTACATTATATAAAGCATCTTCTGATGCACTTTTTACCGTTTCAACAGAAACAACATTTGATGCAATTTCGCTTAACCAAATTCCAAAGCTTGAAACACCTGAATATGCATCTAATATTGATGGATTTGATATCCTTTCGGATATTAATTTTTTTACCTTCTCAAAAATCAGTTCCGCACAATAAGGATTGACCTGAAAAAAACTGCCTGCACTGACTCTGTAGCTTATACCATTTAATTTCTCAATATAATAATCATTTCCGACTATTTTTTCAGTTACGTTCCCAAGAATAACATTTGTTTTCTTAGTATTAAAATTTGCACAAATTCCGATAATTTCCTGAAATTCTTCCTTTAATTTCTCCGAAAATATTTTAACTTCCTTTGAAATACAATCGCTGTTTAAAACAAAAATAATAAGCAAACTTTTATTATCAGACGATATTCTGTATATAATGTGCCTTAATAATCCCTTATGATTTTCTTCCGAATATCCGTCAATATTGAATTCTTTTATATTATTTTTTATATATTCGTTAATATCATTAATTAATTGGCATTGCATAGGGCAGTACTTAATATTAACAAGTTCGTGCGAATTTTTTTTATAATATCCGCTTAAAATACGTTTGGAAACTTTTGTCTGCGCAACAGGCATTTGAACCTTACATCTGTACTCGTAGACTTTTGGTGATTCAATCGTATCTTCAGCTTTTATCGATATACCTGCAATATTTTGCAATGTTTCTTCGAGAATGTTACGTTTCTCGATTAATTGCCGAGAATAATCGATATGCTGCCAATTACAGCTCCCGCATACTTTGCTTAAGGCACATTTCGGTTTTATTCTGTATGGAGAAGGAACTATTATATCAATAATTTCAGCAGAAAGATAGCTTTTATTAATTTTGTTTATTTTTATTTTTAGTTCATCACCCGTGCATGCGCCATCAATAAAGACAGGCAAACCGTTTATTTTTGCAAGTCCTTTGCCTTCATTTATCATTTTTTCAGTTTTAACAATATATTCATTTTCTGATTTCATATCTTATCTTTAATTCTGTCTATAACACCACCGGCATCATTTGAATTTTTTTGCCTGAAAAGTTCAACACTATTATACCATAGTGTATTTTTTTCATCCTTAAACCATCTCCATTCGGCTGTACAAGGAAGTATTAAATATGTTCTTTTACCTATAGCTCCTGCCATGTGAACTATTGATGAATCTACGGTTATTAACAAATCCATTTTGTTCAGCAATAATGCCGTATCAGAATAATCTTTTATGTATTTTTTCAGATTATAAAAGTTCTCTGACTCTTTAGCTTCAACATCAATTTGAAAAGAGTAAAAATTGATATTTTTATTTTCAAAAAAACGGCTGATTAATTCAAAACTTATTGACCTGTTTTTTAAAATATGTTTATTCCCCTGCCAAAATAAACCTATTCTCTTCTTTTGAGTTTTTAATATTTCAAGATTATCAAATCTTTTATCATCTTCAACTTTTAAATAAGAATCTTTAAAAGGAATATCACTAAAATCTTTTTTTAATGCCAATGATAAATCCATCATCGGTATAACGAAATCGTAATCAGGCGGCATTATACCTTTTGATATGATATTAATTTCGGGGAAAGAATCTTTTAAAATTTTTACAAGCTCTTTATCGGTTTGCAGCGTTATATTGTTTACTTTTTTAGACAGTTCGGGCAAATATCTCGCAAACATAATCGTATCCCCCAGTCCGCAATCTGAATATACAAGAATGTTTTTGCCCGTTATATCAATATTTTCATCCCAAATTTTATCTTTAAAAACAGTTTTTAACTTACTTTCGTAGGAACGCATTCTGTATAACCGCATTCCGTTATAGAAATCACCTTCTGACAGATATATCATTCCAAGTGCAATAGAGCTTTGGGTCTGATTTTTGTCATTTCTGACAATATTTTCAAGAATACTCTTGCACTCGCCGACACTTCCTAAATATTTTAATGCAATAGCTTTCCCGTGCAGATAATTATTATTTTTTGGTGATATGGCTGCTGCTTTATTATAACAATCCAAAGCTTTTTCATAATCTGCAATATCCATATAATTTGCGCCTAAAAGAGAATATGCCTCTGCATTGTTTTTATTATTAATAATAATTTTTTCCAAATAAGAAATACTCTTTTTATTTTCACAGAAATCTTTATATATCTGCGCAAGTCCAAGCAGTACATTTTGAGCCTCGGGATTGATATTATATGCTTTTTCTAAGTATTCTAATGCTATGTTTTTATCAGAATTCCTGTAAATAGCGGAAATATTTACATAAGATTCTATATGCCGAGAATTTAGTTGAATCGACCTTAAATATGCATTTATTGCATTATCATCCTGATTTAATTTAGAAAATAATACCCCTAAATTATAAAAATACAGGTTGTTTTTTGGATTTAACAATACCGCTTTTTGAAGCATATAAACGGCATTATCGTAATCATTTTTGTTCTCATAACACCCCGATAGCAATACGTACAAATTTTCGTCGTTTCCGTTAATCGCTAAAGCTTTTTCAGCATATAGCACGGCATTATCCGTATCCTCCAGTTCGTTATATAAATTGGCAAGATTATATAGAGCATTATATTTCTCGGGATTAATTCTTAATGCATTTTTATAAGATTTTATTGCATTTTCATAATCTTTCAACTTCTTATAAGCTATTGCCAGAGAATAATATAAATCATCGTTTTCTTCAATTTCTAATGCGGAATTATATATTCTTACGGCATATTCCGCTTGATTATTCATAAAATATGCTTTACCCAAATTTGCAGCGACATATACATCTTTTTTTAATACTAATGCTCTGGTTAAATAAGTTATGGCAATATCGAATTTTTGCTTTGAGAGGTACAATAATCCCAATAGATTTAATATATTTACATCATTTGGATTTTCATTGAGTAATTCTATATATATCTTTTCAGCATCATCCAAATGATTTGAACAATGAAGAGAATATGCTTTATCCGAAAGTTCTTTATATTGTGAGTTCATTTTTTATTCTTTTTATAACTTCAGTCCAATCACCCGGCTTCTTTTGTTTAAAGATTTTGACACTGTTATACCATGGGGTTTTTTCGGTATCATAAAACCAACGCCACTCGGAAGCATAATTTAAAAGTAAATAAGTATTCACACCTAAAGCTCCCGCTAAATTCATTATAGAAGTATCTATACTAATAAGCAAATCCATATTCTTTAATATTGCGGCCGTATCGTTATAACTGTGTATGTATGGTATTAAATCAATAATCGGTAATTCTTTTTTCAATTTTTCGGACTCAATGTCAAAATCAGTTAACTGAAATGAATATATTTGAGTATTATTAATTTCAAAAAGCGGAACTAATTCTTTTAACGGAATAGAGCGATCAGTCATTATCAAGGGATTTCCCTGCCAAAATATTCCGATTTTCTTTTTATTTGTTTTAAAAATTTCTAATTCCGATACGGATTTTACTGATTTATCATCAACTTTTAAATAATAATCGGGAGTATTAATCTTTTTTAAATCAATATTTAAATTACACAGAAGCGAAAAGAAGCTTGTCGCATAATCATAACTGCTTTCATCAATATTTTCGTCGGATTTATATATTTTTAAATTGGGGAAATTAAATTTATATAAATCAATCAAGGACTGCGGAATATCAAGAATAACTTCCGACGCTGCTTTTTGAACCTCGGGAATATATCTTGAAAACATTATTAAATCACCGGCACCGTTATTGGAATATATAAGAACTCTCTTTCCTGAAATGTCATTAAAATGCCATGCTTTTTTTCTGAAAACATCAACTTTTAAATCCCACGGCGATTTGTAATTATCATCATATTTCTTTAAATCTTCTTCTCGAAATGAATAATCTTTATTTTTTGCAATTTTATATATGAATAAATTTTTCTTATCCTCATCGCCAACAACAGACTTTTTTTCGTTTAAATGAATATACAAAAATTCCCGAACTTCTTGAAGATTTTTTTCTCTTAAATTAAAAAACAAATAATCCTGATTAAAAACATTTTTATCCTTGAACTTTGAAAATATTTTTGCTGCTTCAACGGAAAGTCCTTTAATTGATAATATATAGGCAATTTGCATATTGATATATAAATCATTATCATCTTGTTCCAATACTTTCTTATATAATTCAAGCGCCTTATCAAAATCTTTTAAACTAAAATATGAATCTGCAAGAAATGTCACATAAACTTTATTTTCCGGACATAAATTATAAAGAATTTTAGCAGCTTCATTTGCATTTTGGAAATCTAGCATTTTAACGTAAACTATATATATTTGAGTTATTAAATCAACATCATTGGGATATTTATTAATTAATTTTTTAAATATCTCCACCGTGACTTTTTTATCATGATTTTGATAAATAACAGCTATATTTGATAAAGCATTTTTATTATCTGGATCAACGGACAAAATAGCGTTAAAATACTTAATTGCCATTTCATCATTTTTTAATTTCTTATATATAATTCCTATACGGTAAAATAAATTAATATCTGCATTTATTTTTGACGCATTTAATAAGAATTCAAGCTCTTTTTCGATATTATTCATATCGGAGTACAAAGAGGCAATATGCATATTTGTTTCATAATCGGTATTATTTTTCTCTAAACCCAACAGAGCATATTTAAGGGAATTTTCGTAATCGTTTAAGTTTTTATATAAAACAGAAAGATTTAATAAATCGGATAAATCAGTTTGACCTTGGGCATATAATTCTAAATACAGCTCAATCGCCTTGTTAATATTACCGATTTTATTGTATGTTAATGCTAATATTTTTTTTGCTGAAACATCATTTGAATCTATACGATTTAAAGTGGAAATAACGTTATCATAGTCTTGAATACTAAAGTACAGCTTTGAAAGATTTATAAGAATATCTTTAATCTTTGTTTTTTCGTATACTTCGTTAAAAAGCTTTATGGCAATATCATAATTTTTTAACGAAACATTAAGCTGCGCATACAAATTTTTAACATCCAAATCATCAGGATTGATGGAAAGAAGCTTTTCATAAACAGATTTAGCCTCATCGAATTTTCCTGAAACATGCATGTTATAAGCAATATCTACAAGTTTGGAATAATTTTCATCCATATTGATATGATAATTTATATTAATCCGCAGTGCAAGATTTTTTTATTTTATATTCGGAAGTTTTTCGGTATCAACCCCAAGGCACTTTAAATAATCAAATACAGGACCTTGATGATTAGGCTGAATCCAACTGAAATCTTCATCAATAGAATCTTTAACCATAGAATTATATTTTTCTTTATCGTTAAAGTAGATATCCAAACCTTTTTTCATAGCTTCATAAAGACCTTCAGCAGAAAGCGGTTTATCTGCATCAGTTAAAATACCGTTTGTTTTTCCGTCTCTGTTAACGGTATCAACAATACCGCCAACTGCACTACCTATAACGGGAGTAGCAAGTGCAAAAGATTCACCTTGAGTAAGTCCGCAGG
>CANQLK010000012.1 GCA_947624665.1 Candidatus Gastranaerophilales bacterium | reverse complement strand
GGAACTTGTTGAATATTCCGCAAACAAGAAATCAAAAACCGAAAATTTTATATCGAAATTTGCTAAGATATACACTCCTATTGTTGTATTCCTAGCCGTTTGTATAATTGTTATACCATATTTTATGTACGGCATAGAGGATATAAAAATTTGGATATCAAGAGCATTAACATTTTTGGTAATATCATGCCCGTGTGCATTTGTAATATCGGTGCCGTTGACGTTTTATGCGGGTATAGGCTGCGCATCAAGACACGGGATATTAGTAAAGGGCGGAAATTATTTGGAAATGTTATCAAAAGTTTCCACTGCCGCATTTGATAAGACGGGAACTCTAACAACGGGACAATTTAAGGTAAAAGAGGTTATTCCTTCTCAAGGTTATAGCAGGGAAGAATTATTAAAGACGGCAGCACAAACAGAAAGTTTTTCAAATCATCCGATAGCAAAAGCTGTTGTTTCGGCATACGATGACTATATTGATACGGCTTGTGTCAGTGAATTTTCCGAAATTTCGGGCATGGGAATTAAGGCTAAGTTAAATTCCGAAGAAATTATAATCGGGAATAAAGAAATGATGAAAAAATTCGGATTATATATAAATGAAAGTAATAATTGTACTCTTTATATAGCTAAGAACGGGCAATATATCGGTCAAATTGTTATAAGTGATACCATAAAAAACAATGCCAAGTCCGCAATAAACAAATTAAAGGCGCTTGTTCCAAATATAGTTATGCTGACCGGTGACAGTTATGAAAATGCCCTAATGATTGCAAATGAAATAGGAATAGACGAATATTATTCAAAATTATTACCTGCCGATAAAATTGAGAGAATAGAAACTTTGATTAGTAATAAACGAAAAGGAAGCAGTGTAATTTTTACAGGTGACGGAGTTAATGATGCACCTGTATTAATGAGGGCAGATGTAGGAATTGCAATGGGCGCTTTAGGTTCTGACTCAGCAATAGAAGCAGCCGATGTGGTTATCGCTGACGATAATATAGCCAAAATTCCGCTTGCCGTAAAAATAGCAAAACATACCATAAAAATAGCCAAGGAAAATATTGCTTTTGCAATATCCGTTAAACTTTTGTTTTTATTACTCGGCGCATTAGGTTTAATGACAATGTGGGGAGCAGTTTTTGCGGATGTCGGCGTAACATTAATTGCTGTTTTAAATTCTATTAGGACTTTGAGGTTAAAAAATTAATTATGTTCAGACAATTTTTACCGATACTTTTGTTGACAATATCAAATATATTTATGACATTTGCGTGGTACGGTCATTTGAAATTTAAAAGCACCGCTCTATGGGTTGTAATTATAGTCAGCTGGTCAATAGCCTTTTTAGAGTATTGCTTTCAGGTACCGGCCAACAGAATCGGGCATGAATTTTATTCCGCAGCCCAGTTAAAAACTATTCAGGAGGTTATTACACTCGTTGTATTCAGCGTTTTTTCGGTTTTGTATCTTAAAGAAGAATTCAGGTGGAATTATCTTGTAGGTTTTATTTTTATTATTTTTGCGGTGTTTTTTATTTTTAAAAAGTGGTAATATGAGTTTATGGAGGGGTTATGAATAATAACGTATTTAGAAATTTATCATACGGTGTATATATTGTTTCTTGTTATGACGGAGAGAAATATACAGGTTGTACTGCAAACAGTATAATGCAGGTAACTTCATCCAATCCTACAATTGCGGTTAGTATAAATCATGACAATTATACAAATGAATGTATAAAGAAAACAGGCAAATTTGCCGTTTCTATTCTCTCAGAGAAATCAAATCCTCTGTCGATAGGTACTTTTGGATTTAGAAGCGGAAAGGATATATTTAAATTTTCAAATATCCCCTTTGTCATGTATGACGATTTACCTGTTATAAAAGATTCTTGCGCTTATCTAATCTGTGAAGTAATCGATAAAATTGAAGCATCAACTCATACTTTATTTTTGGCAAAAATTACTAACGGTGATATTTTAAATACCGAAAATCCGATGACATATTCGTATTATCACAATGTAATAAAAGGCAAGAGTCCGAAAACCGCACCAACCTATATACCTGAATAGTATACGATACTGTTGTAACTGTATGTACAACAATATAAGCTGCATATATGTATTATTTATACGAAAAAGTGTATAATGTGAAGTCATTTATAAAAAAAAGAGCCTCAAATGAGGCTCTTTTTTATGCCTTTAATTTAATATATTGTGCGTTTTTTACACCGTCTATTTTATTTATTGTTTCCATTGCTTGGTCATTAACATCTTTGTCGATGGTTATAATCATTATGGAAACGTTGTCTTTTTGGTTAGATTTTTGGGCAACCTGCATTCTGTTAATATTTATGTTATTTTCACCAATAACGGCAGCAACTTTAGCTACCATTGCAGGTTTATTTTCGTGCGGGACAAACAGCATGTGTTCTTCCGCTTCAATACTCATGTTATAATCATTAATTCTGACTATACGAGGCATATTCTGCGCAATTAAAGCTCCCGTAACCGTATTTTCGTCTGAATCTGTTGCGAGAGTTACGGAAATAGAACCTATAAAAGTGCAATCTTTTTGTGACTTTGAAGTTACAATATTAATACCTCTCTGTTTTGCAATTAAAGGTGCATTAACAAAGTTAACACCTTCTACCAGAGAAGAAAATATGCCTTTTTGAACAGCTACCTCTAATGGAGCAACATTTAAATCCGCAAGATTTCCGCTTACAATAATATTTATATTCTTCAAATTGCCTTTAGAAATCTGCTGAACGAGTTGTCCTAAATTTTCGGCAAGCTGCATATAATCCTTAACCGGTTCGATTATATCCTTTTTAAGAGCGGGAATATTAATTGCAGCCTTTGCGCTTCCTCCTGTTAAAACGTCTTTTATTTGCTGAGCTACATCTATAGCCACGTTATATTGCGCTTCTTGCGTACTGGCACCTAAATGCGGAGTAATTGTAATATTCCCTTCGCAGTTATATAAAGGAGATTTTGTTATATCAGGCTCGGCTTCAAATACGTCAATAGCTGCAGCTTGAACCTGACCTGATTCCAATGCTTCCTTCAGCGCTTCTTCATCTATTATACCGCCTCTTGCGCAATTTATAATTCTAACACCCTTTTTCATTCTGTTAAGAGTATTTCTGTTTATTAAAGCGGTTGTTTCTTTAGTCTTAGGTGTATGTATGGTAATGTAATCGCATTGAGGCCAAAATTCATCAAGACTTGTTACATATTTTGCACCTATTTTTTCAACGGCTTCTTTTGTAGTATAAGGGTCTGATACAATAACATTCATTCCTAAAGCCAAAGCAACATTAGCAACGTGCTGTCCTATTTTACCAAAACCGATTATACCCAAATTCTTACCAAAAACTTCAACCCCCGTGAACTTGGAGCGTTCCCATTTTCCTTGTTTTGTTGACATAACAGCCGAAGGTATATTCCTTGACATAGCAAGCATAAGCGCAACAGTATGTTCGGCTGCGGCATTTGTATTCCCATCGGGAGAATTAACAACAATTATACCGTTTTGCGTTGCTGCTTCAACATCTATATTATCAACTCCAACACCTGCACGTCCTACTATTTTAAGTTTTTTACCTGCTTCCAGTATTTTCTTTGTTACTTTTGTTTGGCTTCTTACCATTAAAGCATCAAAATCTTTTATCTTTTCTGCAAGCTCATCCTCTTGTAATGTCGGAATAAACTCTACGTCTGCCGTTCCGTTTAATATTTTGCCTGCTTCTTCGTTAATTTTATCCGTAATTAATACTTTCATTTGTTCACCTGTTTTATTTGTTTAAACTTTCTATTAATGCTTTAACTCCGCTTCCGAGCGTAAATTTGTAACCCAATTTATATAGTGTGGCTTCAAGCGAACCTATTGCCGTAATCGCATCACGTTCGGATACAAAGCCTAAAGTACCCATTCTGAATATTTTATCTTTTAATTCGTTTTGACCGTTTGCAACGACTATATCATAATCGTTTTTAAGCACTTTTCTTATATCAGGAACGCTTATTCCGTCAGGAGGAAGTATTGCCGTAATTGAAGTACTTGCAATAGCGTCATCTTCAACAAAAAGTTTTAAACCGATAGCTTTAATTGCAGCTCTTAGTGCTTTTGCTATTTTTGTATGTCTTGCCGTGATATTATCAATACCTTCTTCTTTAATCATTTCAAGTGCAACTTTGAGTCCTGCAATTAAGCTTACTGCGGGAGTAAAGGCTGTAGAATTTTCCAAAACGGATTTTCTGTTTGTTGTCCAATTAAAATAGAAATCGGGACGTTTACATTTTTTATGTGCTTCCCAGGCTTTTTCACTTGCAGCAAGGAAAGATAATCCGGGCGGAAGCATAAAGCCTTTTTGCGAACCCGAAAACAATACATCTATACCCCATTCGTCCATTTTACATTCAATAGCGCCTACACTGGTTACACCGTCTACAATTGATATTGCACCATGAGCTTTTATTAATGATA
Source organism: Candidatus Gastranaerophilales bacterium (assembly GCA_947624665.1). GTDB lineage: Bacteria > Cyanobacteriota > Vampirovibrionia > Gastranaerophilales > Gastranaerophilaceae > Avigastranaerophilus. The sequence continues at coordinate 16,548 of CANQLK010000012.1, read as the reverse complement.
CCAATGTTTTTACGTCGTTGGTAACACCCGTCGAGGTTTCATTGTGGATTAATGATACGTATTTAATCTCTTTATTAACATCTTTTTCCAATCGCTCTTTTAAAACATTCGGATTTATTGCTTTACCTGCTTCAACTTCCATTATTTCAACGTCAGCACCTAAACCTTGAGCTATTTTAGCTAATCTTCTGCTGAAATTACCTATAACCAAAGACAGAACCTTATCTCCTTCATTTATCATATTTGATAAAGCGGAATCCATAACCCCTGTGCCGCTCGCTGTATATAATATAACGTCATTTTTGGTTTGAAATACATATTTTAAATCGGAATAAACTGATTCCAATATTTTTGAAAACTCACTGCTTCTATGCCCCATCGGATGTTTTGCTATTTCGAGTAAAACTCTTTCGGGAACAGGTGTAGGCCCGGGAATCATTAAAAATGTTTTGTCTTTCATTATTTATATCTCCTCCGTTTACTTTATTTTCCCACAAAACTTTATCAATTTTAATAAAATGTTAATTTTCTTAAAAAATCTTATTTTTTGGTTAATTTGATACGGCTAATGGTTTTTATATATTTGAGTAAGTATAGGAAGGTTTAAAAAAGTGCCAAACGGTGTTTCTTGTGCATTTTTTGCATTTAAAAACTTAGAAAACGGTTACTGTAACAAAGACGTATTCAGAGAAGGAATAGCAGCATGTCAGGCTATAAGAACCGTTGATGCAGTTGTAAATTCATCTCTTAATATAAAATCGGTACTGCCAGCTTCTGAAACGGCTAATGCTTTTATAGGCAATGCCGCAAAAATTGCTAAGAAAATTGTATATCCTCTTATTATTGCTTCAGGTGTCTATAATACCGCTACCGCTGATGATAAAGTTAAAACAGGTGCAAAACAGGCTGCAGGTATTGCAACTATGTATTCATTTGAAACAATTGCCGAAAAAACTCTTAAAAATTTGGCTAAAAAACTTATTGAATCTCCTTTCGTTAAACAACATAAATCAGCAAAATATGCAATTTATATTTTAAAAGGTTTATCCTTTGTTGCCGCATCACTGGCAGGTTACGACTTGGGCAGCAACGGTGCCGAAAAAATCGTTGATAAAATAAGAGCTAAAAAAAATCATAATGCAAATGTCAAACAAAACAATGAAAACACATCCGATGAAGTAGATAATGTATTAAATGAATTTGTTTTCTCTGATATGAAACTATAACAGCATGGCTAATATCATCAGCAAAATACTTCCGAATTGAGTAGCGGTTGCAACATTTTGCATTCTTCTGTTACTTTCATACCTGTAACTGTTTTGCTTAGCTTCATAAGCAACTTTAATTCTCTGCATTCTTGAAGTATCGGCATCATTTGGAAACGTTCTGTTGAAAAGTTTCTGCTCCAGTCTGCTTAATCTTCTTGCGTTATTTTCTTCGGAATATGATTTTCTGAGTAAATCTTCCTCTAATGCAGACAGCTGAAATGGTAAAGTTTTATTGTTTACAGTTTCAAAACCATTCGCATTATAATAATCATCCAATTGTTTTTCCGTATAATTTTGTTCAAAAACAGGTGCTTTTACTTTTGAAGGTTTTATAACACCTGCTAATTTGTCAACTCTTGTATTCAAATCTTCGTCGCTTGTATTGTTAAATACACTTTTCTCCAGTCTGGACAGTCTGTCGTATATATTTTCCTGTTTGTATGAAGTATGAAAAATTTCTTCCTCCATTAAATCAACAATAGGATAGTCTACACTTGAATCTTCCTTCATATTCTTTAATTCGTTATTTTTTTTATCCTGTTGACGTTTTTTGTCCGAACTTACATTATTGGCAACTGGTTTCGGTTCTTCAAACATAATCCCAGAATCCGCCTGTATTGCTTCAAGCCTCTTTTGAATGCCGCCGGATTTCTTCTCTCCGTAAATATTTGTTTCTATTCTCTCTATTCTTTTTTCATCCGACTCGTTTTTATATTCATATCCGAAGATATTATTTTCTATCATTGATAAGGCTTCTTTTGTATTTATTGCCGCAAATGCATTCATACATAATGTAAATATCAAAAATAACGTTAAAAAATATTTATTCATTTTTTTTCCACACTCATACACTCTATATACTATACAGAAAATATAAACCACATTTTCTGTAAAAAACATACCGTTTGGTATAATGCGAATAAGGTGCTTATAATCGGTATGAAAATTAGCATAAATGCTCTAGCGTTAGTTATGTTATATACTGATTTAAGGGCTAATGTATAAAGGTATATTATCCATAAGTATAATGCAAATTCACTAAAGGTTGCAATTGTAAAACCAACGGAACACGAATTCTTTAGCAAATTAAGCGGAATAAAAAATATATACGGAACAGGTGCAAAAGAAGTTAAAAATAACAGCTTTTTTATGTTTCCGTCTCTGCTGAATATTTTAGCTATATATTCAAAATATAAAGCCGCAACAAACCACCAGAACAACGTCGTTACATTGAACCATATTAACTTAAAGATAAACCATATATCCAAAATCGATTTATCCGTTATCCCTAATGCTATTTTATACATCGAAGCAATAAATATTACTGTTCCTATTGCAAGTCTTACGGATACTGTTAAATCATTACGCTCAAAAAAAGCTTTGGGCGAAAAAATAACGCTGTAAATATTTTCAAAAAAATCGTTTGTAGTTATTCCCATAAGTATAAAGGCTTTCTGCTTAATATAACACTTGTCGGAATCAAGTCCGTTAATTTTATGTTTGATTTCGAATTATATTCCGTAATCCCGGATAAATATTCGCTAAAAGTATTTTTCTTATTATAATTGATAAGTTTAACAGGCAATGATGAATTGAATTTTTGTTTAATCATTGATTCAATCATAGTTTTTGCGGTGTCAATATCACCAGTTACGTCAACAAATCCCAACTTCTGTGCTTGTCTGCCGGTAAATACTCTGCCGTCGGCATAAGAAGTAAGAGTTTCTTCGCTTAAAGGAGTTTTCTGTGCTTCATAGCTGTCATTTCTTGCTATCCTGCCTATTCTGATTGCATCTAAAAATTGGCTGTATGAATCGTCAACTATGTCTTTCATTAATTTGCGTTCTTCTTCCGTCATCTGCCTTGTGGAAGACCCTATATCTTTAAATTTACCGCTTTTTATAACCACCTGATTAACGTCAAGTTTGTTTATAAGCAGGTTATGATAATCCATAAAGGAGAATATAACACCTATACTTCCCGTAAGCGTACCTTCTTGCGCTACTATCCTGTCCGAAGCGGATGCAATATAATAACCTCCGCTTGCTGCAACATCATCTAATACCGAAATAACAGGCTTATTCTCTCTTATCTTTATTATCTGATTATAAATATTTTGCGACATTGCAACAGTTCCGCCCGGTGAATTAATTTTTAATATTATTCCTTTTACATCCTTATCTTCTTTTGCAAGTTTTAATGATTTAAGCATTCCTGCAGCATTTGCATCAGCCGAGAAAAAACTGCTTTCCGCAGAAGAAGCTATAGCACCGTTCAATTCGATAACGGCGACTTTGTTAGAATTTGTAATTATATTTTTGTTTTGTTTTTGACTGCCTTCATCCAAATAAGCTTCGTGTTTATCGATATTCAAGATACCTGCAATCAAACATAAAGCACAAAGGATAACAATAATTTTAGAAATAACGGAAGCGTTCATTTTTCCTCACTTTTTGTATGTTTAGTAATAATTTCATCCAAAAGTGACAGCATTATATTTTTATAATTTACCGCACTTTTTTTTGTTTTAGCCTCAAATCTTAAGGTAAAAACAGGTTCGGTGTTACTTTGTCTGATTAAAGCAAAACCGTCGGGAAATATAATCCTCAACCCATCGATAGTAACTATGTCATTAATTTTTTTGCCAAATAAATCAGGTTCTTTTTTAATGGTATTTGATATATCTTTTAAGACCTCAGCTTTAAGTTCATTTTTACATTTATGTCTTACTTCGTCAAGGGTACAAACCTTTTTAAACGGAGTTAAGAGGTTGTTAATTTTAAAATCCGGATTAATTTTTTTATTTTTTGCAACGATTTCGATAATTCTGCAACCCGCATAAACAGCATCATCAAAGCCGTAGTATCTGTCTTTAAAGAACATGTGCCCTGACATTTCACCTGCGAGAATTGCATTTGTTTCTTTCATTTTGGATTTTATAAATCCGTGACCTGTCTTAGACATAATAGCTTTACCGCCCATTTTATTTATTTCGTCAAAAAGAACTTGTGAACATTTAACTTCGGAAACAATAACGGGAGTTTCGCCTCTGACGGTTAAATCTTTTATAATGTCTTGGGCGTAAATAAACAATAATTTATCGCCTGTAAGCGGATTTCCTTCGGAGTCAATAATGCCAAGCCTGTCAGAATCACCGTCAAAGGCTATTCCGAAATCGGCTTTTTCTTCAATTACCTTTTTTTGAATGTCCTTTAAAGTGGTTAAATCACTCGGATTTGGATGGTGGTTCGGGAAATTACCGTCGGGTTGGGAATATAATTCAATAACTTCGCAGCCCATGTCACGATATAACTTTGGTGCAACGACCCCTGCGGTTCCGTTTGCGCAATCAGTTACGATTTTTATTCCTTCGCCTATTCTTCCGAATTTTGAAATTATTGAATCAATATAATTGGGAACTATGTTAAAAAGTCTTGATTCTCCGTGTTTAACCGAGGTTGTGTCATTATTCATTTCCTCTATTGTATATTCTTTAACTTTTTTAATTTCTTCTTCGTTTAAAGAAACCTTGTTAAAAGTTAGTTTCAATCCGTTATATTCAGGCGGATTATGGCTTGCGGTTACAATCAGGGAAGCTGAGATTTCGGATTCTTCGAAAATTGAATCGGGGAATTTTGCGAATTCCGAATAATATCCAAGCGGAGTCGGGACGACATCCAAATCAATTGCATTTGCTCCGCTGTGAGTTATGCCTTTAATTAAGACTTTTGTTAGTGATTCCGAATGCAGCCTTGCATCTCTTGCAACCGTTATCCAAATGTTAGCGGGTTTAAGTTTTGTTTTCTCTTTAATATAGCTGACAAACCCTTTTCCGAGATAATAGAATAACTCCTCAGTTATATTATCACCGTATATTCCTCTTACGTCATTTTTTCCGAATGCACTAAAATCCGCTGTTTTTACCATAGTGTATTATGTCCTTGTTCGATTTTGAAATAAATATTATACTTTATATTATAAAATATATTGACTTTAAAATCAAAAAACTGTTAAAAATGAAAAATAACGTAAAAAAAGGATTTATAAATTTACTTCTTCTTCCAAGCATATTGGGGTGTTTGATTTTTATTTTTGTTCCGTCCGTATTTTCTTTTCTTTTAAGCTTTTTTGAATGGGATTTAATATCAAATATAAAATTTGCCGGATTGAACAATTATATTGAATTGATTGGTTCGGAAGAATTTAAGACTGTTTTTGTGAATACAATTTTGTATGCGTTTTTTGTGACGGTGTTTGCAACAATAATCCCGTTAATTTTGGCGTCTGTATTGAATAAAAAAATACGTGCGAAAGAATTTTATAAAACCGCTTATTTCTTGCCGTTCATAACTCCTATGATAGTAGTTGCAATGGTTTGGCAGTGGATATTTGATCCGAATATCGGATTGGTAAATATATTGTTAAAATCGAATATACAATGGTTATATGACGCTAATTTCGCTATGCCCGTATTGATATTTGTTTCCGTGTGGAAACTTACGGGATATAATATGATAATTTTTTTATCGGGATTCTCTGCAATTAATTCACAGGTATATGAAGCAGCTGAAATAGACGGAGCAGGCAGTTTAAAAACCTTTATTAATATTACCGTTCCACTTTTAAGCTCAACAATTTTCTTTGTTATTCTAATAACAACAATATCATCTTTTCAGGTATTTGATTTAATATATTTGATGACACAAGGTGGGCCCGATAATTCAACGAATATACTCGTATACTGGCTGTATAAAAATGCTTTTGAATTCTTTAATATAGGGAAAGCATCCGCTATTGCTTATATATTATTTTTACTTATTTTTTTACTAACCTTAATTCAATGGAAATTCAGAAAGAAATGGGTAATAAACGAATAATACACTTTATTGTTTTGATTTTATGCCAAAACAGATAATAATTGTGCTTTCGGTTCCAAAGTTTGTTCTTTTGAAACGTAGATATTGTCTATATCCGATTTAATTTTAGAAGATTCCTTTGAAACTTCGGGAGAGAATAAAGCCGATATTCTTTTGAATATTGAAGATACTTTATTTTCAAATGAAGTATTTTTAGGTGAATTGTAAGCATATTCGTATTCGGGATACGGAACAGCTGTATGCTTAAATTTGATGTTTGACTGATTATAGTTTAAAGAATTAATTGAATTTATTTTCATAGTATTTCCTCGTTTTCTTAAAGTGTTTTAATTACACTTTATTTTATATATTTATTATCGATTAGAAAAAATAATTTGTCAATAGTAAATATTTAAAAATGTTAAGTTGGGTAAAAAGCCTAAAATAATAGGATTTTTTAATTAAGTGTATTATATGCACTTAATTAAAAATTTAATATTAGCTTAATGTATAATTTTTTATTATACAGTTGGAGAATTGAAGAAAAAATATTTATTTTGTTATATATAAGTATCTTTTTCATACTTCCAACTATTCTTAATTCCAGACAGTAGGGCTTAACAGCCCTCTTTTTTTTGTTCTGCTTTAAAATTTATCTCGGAATAAAACTGCCTGTTTGTTTAATTATACTTGTTTTGCGCTTTGTTAATATCGTTATCGCAATAGTATAAAAATGCATCAATGCCCATTGTAACGGTATTATCCAGTATCTTTCTCTCATCGGAGGAAAAATTTTGTAAAACATAGTCTTCTGATTTCATATAAGGCGGCTGAGGGCCTATTCCTATTTTAAGTCTGTCAAATTCTTGTGTTTGTGCATATTTTATAATCGATTTTACCCCGTTATGCCCGCCATCCGAGCCTTTTGACCTTAATCTTATTTTCCCGAGTTCTAAACTTATGTCATCATATACCAAGAATAATGTTTTTATATCAAATTTATAAAATGTTTTTAATACATTAAGAGCTTCTCCCGACAAATTCATATACGTTTGGGGCTTTACTATATACAAACATTCGTTATTATATACGCCTTTTGCTATATGTGACTTAAATTTTGCTTCATTTTTAAATTCGGTGTTAAGTTTTTCTGCAAGTTTATCGGCAAATATAAATCCCGCATTATGTCTTGTTTGTGAATATTGAGCTCCCGGATTTCCCAAACATATTATTAATTTCATACTTATTACCTTTTTATAAATTATCCGTGTTTTTATTCTACTTACCAATTTAAAACATATTTATATGTTTAATTATATAAAAAAAACAGGAGAATATTATGACTAATAAAAAAGACTCAATTATAAAAATGAAAAGCAGTGAAATGTTGTATAATTTCCTTGAAAGTACTAATCTTCATAAAAAAGATTTTGCGGAAATGATAGGTGTTACTTTATCTTATGTATACAATTTAATTGACGAAACAATTCCTTTTTCAACAAGAAGTACTACTCTTGAAAGAATTGCAACCGTTATGGATATTGAACCTGAAGAATTCTCGGAATATAAAATACCTCAAGACCCAATATTAATTGATGAAACAACTGAATTCCTAAAACAAAAGATAAAAGAAAAAAAATTAACTACTCTTCAATTTTTAAAATCCTTTCCCAGAAAACAAAGATTAGAAATGGTTGATATAATAAGAGGCGCAAGACCTCTGCCTTTGGATTGGGAAGAAGTTAGCGTTATCGCTCAAGTTTTGGATATTGATAAAGAAGAAATATATGAATACTGGGAAAGCAGATTAAAACAGCTGTTAAAAATTTCGGGATTTAATATAGAAAATAATGAAGGACTTTCAACGGCTATTTTTGATTGTGCCAGAAATTATATCCATAAAAATTCTTAATTGTTAGTATAAAAGGGTTTATATTTATAAACCCTTTTATACTTTTACACTTGTTACGTTTATTTCTATATCTTTTGGCGATTTCATCGTCTTTTCATCATAAATGATTTTTATAAGCTGATAAGAATGCGGTATATCTTTAAATGCCGGAGCCGATATATGTCTTATTCCGTTTTCATCAGTCTGTACAGCTTCTTGATGATAATGACCCGATGATATGAGTACAATATTTTTATGTTTTTTTAATAAATTTTCGTATTTTTCCGTGTTAATCATTGACAGTTTGTATTCGACTCTTGGCGGCAATAATGGACTGTGATGGAATATTAAAAACATTTTGTTACTGTATTTCGTTAAAAGAGTATCCAACCAATCAAGCTGTTCATCCGAAATCTCACCGTGCTTTGATTGTGCAAAATCAGGTGAATCATCAAGTACCACGCATACAAACTTGCTGTTTGGCTTAAAATAATAGTATGGCTCATTTTCTTTCTGATTGTTGTTAAATGTTGTTACAATATCCAAATAAACTTCTTTTTCTATTCCGCTGAGTTTATGTGCATCGGTCTTGCCGAGTACTACATAATAGGGCATGTTGATAGAATGAATTGCCCGCATAAAACCTATAACATTAACTTCCGATGACTTATCAACGTTATCACCCAGAAATACAACAAAATCAGGATTATTTTTCTTTAGAGAAAGTGAAAGAAAATATAAAAATCTGTCTAATACTTTATTTTCCAAGGTGTAATGAACATCGCTTACTTGTGCAAATTCAAGTACTTCTGCATTTGCACAATTCCCTAAAAGAAAAACCGTTATTATTAATATAAAAAATTTTTTAAACATTCTTAAATCTTTTCTTAATTAATTCCTGTAATTTCAATGCCTGACTTAAATCTTCTTTACTGATAGCTTTCATTGCAATCAGAATTTCTCCCGTTTGCATTTTTTTAAATCTTTGAATATCAAGCACCATAGAGATATGGAATAAATTAATCTTTCCCGCTTCGAGCAGAATCTCTCCTATTCTTAGGCAAGATAAATCTTTCCAGTCATTTATGTTATATAAATCTCTCATACCGGAATTATATTAAAAAAAAACATTTTAATCAAATATTAAGCTGAGATGTCCAGTCTTCTGCCTAAAACAGCATTTTTTTGTACCGGATGGTTTAAGGTTGAACTGTCATATCTGTCAAGACGAGCAACTAATCCGTCTTGCTTATTGAAAGAGTTAACATTTCTTACTCTTCCAAATGAGCTTGCGCTCGATGCATTAACTGTTTGCGCAAAAGGATTTTGGTTATGCCCCGATATACCAATATCTTCTTTGGACTGTTTAAATGAATTTTGATTATTATAATTTTGTGATGCAAACGGATTAAAATATGCGCCTGCGTTTTGTTGTCTGTATTTTAGAGATGAAAGTGAATCTACCATGTAAATTATTACCTCCGTCAAATTTATAAAGTATTTTTTTTTATTTAAATTGCTTATTTTTATAAAAACTTTACAAACTTAAAAATAAAAAAGAAAATAAATATTGAAAATAAAAATTTATATGATTTAATATTAATGAAAGCGTCTGTAGCTCAGCTGGATAGAGCAACTGCCTTCTAAGCGGTAGGGCTTCGGTAAAAAAGACAAAAATTTTGACAATTTAATAAAAATAAAAATGGTGAAATGCCTCGGTAGCTCAGCTGGATAGAGCATCTGCCTTCTAAGCAGAGGGTCATGCGTTCGAATCGCATCCGGGGTAATTTTTTATTTTTCCCGACTTTTTCCCGACCCTTACAACTGATTATGTCGGAATATATTTGATAACGAATAAGTGCAAAAAAAATTAAAATGAGGATAATAGCTCAATGGCACTTTTCTTGTTTTGTGCGTTTGAATGGGTATATCTTTCTGTAACTGCTACACTTGAATGTCCTAATATTTCTTGTACGGTTCTAATATCCGCACCTTTTTCAAGCATACGAGTAGCCGCAGTATGTCTAAAATCGTGAAATCTAAAATCTTCTATTCCTGCTTTTTTCAAAACAGAATGAAAAGATTTTTTAATATCGTTATACGGCATGTTAGTATAAGGATTGATAAAAACATATTCTGTATCGTTTTTTACTTCTTCTAAAACTTTCATAAGTTTTGAAGAAATAGGCACTTTACGAGATTTGCCGGATTTTGTTTCAAGTAGTTCTATGAAATTATACTCAAAATCAATGTTAGACCATTTAAGATTAAATATTTCCCCTCTACGCATACCTGTTTGTAATGCACAAATTATTAATGGTTTAAGATGAATATAAGGATATATTGTTTTGGGTTTTCGTTCTCTGCCAACTACATCATATCCTCTTTCTATTTCGGCAAATAATCTTTTTTCTTCATCAAGAGTTAATACTCGTGTTTTATAATTGTTTTCTTTTAATTTTTTTACAGACCACATAGGGTTCTTTGTTAAAAGGTCATTTGCAACAGCTATATTTAACATCTTGCTTAATGCTTGAAGGTGTCTGTTGATAGTAGCGTTTTTGTTCCCTCTATCTTTTTTTACATCTTTTTTAAAATCTTCAATTTTAGCAGGTGTAATATCTTCTAAATTGACATTTCCAAAATATTCTAAAAATGTCTGTGTACTTACCACATCACTTTTATATGTTTTCTTATTTACTTCTGAATATTCTAAATATAATTTAATTGCATATTTTAAGGTCGGTTTTGGTTTATTATCTAAAATTCCCAAATTACCTTTCATTATTTCTGCCTTTACAATGGCTTCATACTGAAGGGCGGTCTTTTGATCGACCGCACCTTTACAAGCCCTGTAATATTCTTTCCCATTAAGTTGAAATCGGTAATACCATTTGTTATTACCCTTTTTAAATACACTCATTTTAAGCCGCCTTTCTTTTGCGTTCTTCGAGCCATTCCTTTAATAAATCCTCAAAGAACAGTATTTCTTTACCCATTTTGTCCATTACTTTCTTGGGTATTATTTTTCTTGAAATCCAATTATTTAACTTGACTAATCTTTTTTTAGGATCGTCAATCATATCCGCAAACAAGAAGTCTGCGGTCTTTCTTTTTGTCCAAAGTCCGCTTTTTTCCATATTTTTAACCCCTTATTTTGCACCGTATTGTAATTTAAAATTTTGTATCATCTTTTGAACCTGATGTGGCTGTTCTCTCATTGGAGCTAATGTGTAATCAACCCAATAGACATTACCACCAAAGCGATTTTTACCGTTTCTTGGTTCGCTTGTTATTTTTATATTTCTTTTTCTTAAATAACGGATAACGCTTGGTAAATGTCTGAAACCATATATTTCATTACATTCTTTATTGCTGATTTTTCCGTTATTTATCAGATGTAACAATATTCTGTCCTCTTGGGACATTTTGATATTTGAATAAATGTTTCCTATCATAGTGATTTTTCCTTTACAGTTTGAGTTTTCGCATCATAAAACAGGTTGACTTTTGTATTGCCACCTGTGTGCCTTGATTTCGCAATCAAGAACTGTAAATCCCATTCACTACATTTGTTTGGTTCATAATAAGCAGGTCTATGGACAAAACAGACCGCATCGGCATCTTGTTCAATTTTGCCGGAATCTCTTAAATCGGACAATCTCGGTGTTTTGTCTTGTCTATCTGCATAAGCACGATTTAGTTGATGTAAAACAAAAAATGGCTTATTAACTTCCATAGCAGTTAATTTCAATTCTCTTGAAATATCGCTTATTCTGTCATAAGTAGATTTATTATTTCCACCGTTGATTAGACCTAAATAATCAATAAATACTATGTCGCTATCGGACTTTTTAGCCATATCTCTGATTCTATCAACGGTTATGTTGTACTCTGAACAAATCTTTATAGGCAGATTTGGTAGTTTTTCTTTGATGTATTTTTCATATACTCTTATTTCATAGTCAGCAAAAGACCGTGTTCTGAATTTTGAAGCATCTACTCTTGTTTGAGAGCAGATAAGACGGTTTTGCAGTTGCTTTAATGACATTTCTAAACTAAATACATCAACTTTAAAGCCAAGATTTGCTATTGCTGCAACTAAATTTATCATCATACAGGTTTTTCCCATTCCTGTTGCACCGGCTAATATAATGAAATCACCCCCTTGCATACAACCGAGTTTTTTATCTATTTCGGGATAACCTGTTGTGATAATTTTTTGATTTTCATATTCTGTTTTTAAAAGTTCTTCTGAATTATGTGCAATAGACAATAATTGAGAAGTATCAACATATTTTTCTTGTTCATCTCTTATAAAATCTAAATCTTTTTGTGTTGTTGCACTTTCAATTAACCTTGAAAAATATGCTTCGTGGATTTTATCAACATAAAAACGATAATTTACATTAGTGATAAAACTATCTTGAAGAAAGCGGATATTTACTGCTTCATCAGGGGATAAAAGTTCAGATATAGAATAAACATTTATTTCTTTATTTGCGTTTAAGTAATGTTCACAAATATCAAAAACTTTTGAAAATAAGCGGTTTGTAAACATTTTTGAGGACAGAACAGACAGTAATGTTTTTTGCATCGTTCTTTGTGATGCAATCAGCATTACTGTTATCTCCTGTTCGTACTCTTGTAATAACCGCATTATAATTGCCCTAATCTCCCCAAAAATATTTACTTATGCTGCTTGTGGTATTTCCTTATCTATATATTTGTTTTGTTCACTATCCCATTCAACCGGAACAAAAGACCAACCAGTAAGTGCAACCTTTTCTTGTACTTTGTCGGCATTTTTGGGAGCATAGCGGTTAATACCAAGTTGTCCTTTTATTCGTATGTAATCACCAACTTTGCAATATTCCGCTAATCTTTCTGCGGTATTATCATTTTTTGTATTAAAGAATATGACAGGGAAACTCTCATATTCATCTGTTTTCGGCTTTTTCTTAGCTAACATTATCTTTGTAAAACAAGTACCGGAATCGGTATATTTAATATCAAGCCAATTTATTCTGCCAAGTAATTCAAAACTATTCATTATTTTCACTCCTTTCTGTTTCTATTACCGTAATATCTTCATCATCCCAATTCGTTTCATCCTTAATATTGAACATATCAATATTTACTTTGGATTTGGTTGTATTATCCATAGCAAGTGCCTTTTGAATTTCAACAGATTTCGGAAGTAATTTCATAAGTTGTATTAAAACTGTCTTTTTGCACATTGCATCAGGTTCTTTACTCCAAGGCGAATTTTTATCAAATTCTTTTTTAACTTTATCGAATGATTTGGAGTGCGTTTTTCCGTGTTCCATACATTCAGATTTTGTCATATATTTGAAAATTGAGCCGTTTCTTAATTTAGCTACGGCATAATATCCGATAACTTCCCCTCTTTCCCCCTCTTGGCAGGGTTTATGTTTCAAGAAAGAATCTGTACCGTATGAATAATCAAATTCGTCATTTGAGAAAACTCTGTGCATATCCAAAGTGCAAGATAGTTCGTGACGGTAAAACAGTTCAATATAGCCTTTATAGCCTATTTGAAATTGCACCTCTTTGACTTTAATCCAATCGTTACCAATCTTTTTTGAATTAGTATAAGGAATTAAATATGCCTGTCCTTCAACATTTGGTTCAAGCCCTAATTGTGCTGATTGAAATAATGCACCTAAAAAACTTTCGGGTGTACATTCTGCTAATGCAGGATTTAACCTCATTGTCGTAAGTGCGATTCTTCCTAATCTTTCTGCGTTAAGATGTGCCGGAAGTGCTTTACCTAATTCATTTAAACTTAATTTGATAAGCTCCGGTATTGTTTTGGCTTTCTGTTTCTTAACTAAAGCCTGTTGTTTAATTTCTGCTAATTGTGTTGCCATTATGCAATCCTTTCTGCTTTAAGCATTGTACCTATTCGTTTTTCACAACATTTAGACCTATCTTCAAAATTACACTCTACTCTGTCATTGCAGTTATCACAGGGAAATTTGAAAATGTTATCTAAAAATTCATACATATAATCTGTTTCAAAATCTTCTTCCATTTATGCCGCCCCCAAAAAATATTGTTTATATCTTGTAGGTTCGCCATATTGATTTATGCCTTTTACCCATTTATCTTGAACATCCGTAGTTTTACGGATATTTCTGATAACACTTTGTAAATCAACTATTCCAAACAACTTAAATGCTTCCATAGTAGAAATAGTTTTACCTTTTTGTAGATGTGCCAAAATAATGTTGTCTTGGCTTTGTTTTTTCGTTTTTTGCATTGTTTTACTCCTTATGCTACCTTTTTCTTTTCTGATATATTCAATCTTCGATATGAAGATTTGTCCGCATATTTTTCATACAGACCGTCTGCTTTCAGCCTTTCTGTATTAACTTTGGTTTGTTGATATTTTGGCCAAGTAACTTTGAAATTCTCTGTTGATACACCAAGATGTTCGCCGATTGCACTTTTAATTTCGGCTTCTAACATTTCTTTTTCATCATTGAGAACCGAAATATCGTCTTTTACTTTTTGAAGTTTTGCGATATTTTCCTCAATATCTTGATTTTCAATAATTTCTGCATCCGGTTCGGGGAACATTTGAACAATTACAGGATTATCACTTGCAGATACGGCAGGCGGTGTTTTCGTTTCAACTGCGTGCCAAAAATCTTTTGCCATATCAACCATTACATCAAAGAGTTCTTTATCAAATTCAATCGTTTTATATTTAAAAGATTGTCCGCCAATAAGAACTGCAATGTAGGCTTTTTTCTTCCCTGTAATGCCTAAATACCAAATAACTTGCAAGATATATTCTCTTGGAATACCGTCACCTTCCCATTCTTCTCTTTTGTGACTTCCGCAGGTTTTACATTCAAGGATTTCATCAGTTCCCGTTATAAGTCTGTCAATATGTGCCACCATAAAAGGATAGTCCTTATGCACATACATCTTACTTTGCTTGCGGACTTGTTTTCCCGATTCTTTGGCAAATTTTTGTGCAACAAATTCTTCAAGTTCAGAACCTAATTGCACTGCTTCAACTTGCGATAGATCATCCGGCTCTGCTTGTCCTGTCTTTTCAAGCCATAGTTTCAGAGGAGTTTTCCAACGGCTCATTCCCATAACAACGGCAATATCGCTACCGCCAATGTACTTTCTTCTTTCTTCAACTGTGAACATATTTGCTCCTTTCTTTTTTCTATAATTCTTTGCACTATAAATAAGCACTTAAAAGTAAAGCCCTTTTACAAATTTAGTAAAATATTTTTACAATTTAGTAAAATAGACTTGATTTTAAGTTTTATATGTTTTACAATCTTTTATGTAAAGATTGTTAGACCAAATGTTGCAGTATTTTGTCTTTCTCTCTTATTACAACATGTATAAATCTATGTTTTAATTATGGAAGAAAGTAAAATATTAGTCAACAAAAAGTAAAATATTTTATATAATATTTTACAAAGTAACATAATCTTATTTTACCGATACTTTGAGGATAATTATATGGCTAAAAAAAAGACAGAACTTACGGATATTAAATTAGAAGATGCTTATAATGCGGTAAAAACATTAAAAGAAAAATTTACCAAAACCGAATTTGCGGTTATTATTGAAACAAACAAACAAAATCTTGGCGGAAGAATATCAAATAACGGAAGTTTATCATTTGATGAAGCCAAATTATTATTAAAATATCTTTTAAGTGAAGATTTATCAGATAATTCGTTTTATAAGGAATTATCTCAAACCGTAAATCCTATCAAAAGTAGAAATGAAATAAAGGAAGTAAAATCATCTGATAATAGCGATTTTGCTGAACTCAATGTTCGTGGTAATGTTGGATTAAGTTGTGGCTATGGTACTGTTGTTTATAATGACAATGTAACAGGAAAATGCCGTGTTCCTCACCAAACATTAAGAGAATATGGGGCAAGTGTATCGAGTACCGAAGTTGTTTATGCACAAGGCGATAGTATGTCACCGGAAATAAAATCCGGCGATGCCCTTTTGGTTGATACATCACAAACAGATATTATTGACGGTGTTGTTTATGCTTTTAACTATGACGGTCAGCCGATGTGCAAACGATTACAAAAAATCGGTAAGGGAATAAAAGCAATATCTTCAAATCCTCTATTTGATCCGTTTATAATTGATTTTACCTGCCAATTTAATATTGTAGGTCGTGTTGTTGGTTTTATGCGACCTATCTTGTAGTTTCATATATTTTTGTTTCGTCAATAGTTGATTCAAAACTATCGTTATCTAATTCGTGTTTTGAAATATCATCAAAACAAAAATTCCATAATAACCTTGCAATCTCATATTCTTTAAGATTATCAAGGTCAATATTATCTTCATTAGGATAATTTGTTTTTATAATCTCTATTGCTGCATCATACGGCAGTTCAAATGTTCTGCCGGATATTTCATTTACCGAAAAGTTAAACATTTTTGTCTTTTTCATCTTTATCACCTCTTATTATATTTTCAAGTCCTGCGTAAATTAGTTCGTAATACT
>CANQLK010000011.1 GCA_947624665.1 Candidatus Gastranaerophilales bacterium | reverse complement strand
AATAGCGGCATACAGCAATTTTGAGGTGTTATTGAAAAAGGATATTGATTATCTGCTTCAATTAACCAGACAATCGGGACTTACGATACAACGTGCAAATATGTATGCGGAGGTGCTTCAATATGCGACATTAGATGCATTAACGGGGTTGAATAACAGGCGGCAATTCGAAATAAGATTAAAGCAGGAAGTATCAAACAGCAAAAGAAACAATATACCGTTATGCTGCATAATGATAGATGTGGATTATTTTAAGAAAGTAAACGACACATACGGACATTCCGCAGGTGACTGCGTATTAAAGCAGACGGCTGAAGTAATAAGAAATGAAATCAGGGATTATGATATAGCTTGCAGATACGGAGGGGAAGAGTTTTTTATTATACTTCCGCAGACAAAGATACAGGAAGCTACATCAGTAGCGCAGCGTTTAAGAAAGACTTTTGAAGAAACGAAGATGGATATAACGGAAGCGGGGAATGAAAAAATTAAATATCTGAATATAACCGCAAGTTTAGGTGTATGTGAATATAAAAAATCTATGACGGCGGAGGTGTTTGCTCAAACTGCCGACAAAGCATTGTACGAAGCAAAAACAAGAGGCAGAAACAGAGTTATTGTCGCATAATTATTAGTATGATATTCTTATATAGTAAAAGGACTTTAAGAATAGTATATGAAATATTTAAAATATGTATTGGGAATATTAATAATAGTAGTACCAAGTGTGCTTACGGTATTAATATATAATGATAAAATAACCCAGAATTCACCAGTATATTACAAACAGGGTGTTGAATTTTATGATAAAGGCGATTATCAAAATGCATATTATAATTTTGGCAAAATAAAATGGATAAGCCCGTTATATCCGATGGCGATATATAAGCAGGCAAAGAGTGCCGAGATGGCGGGCGACTATAAAACAGCCGTTCTTAAGTATGAATTATTTTTGGAGAAATTACCCGATTCTGCATTTGATTTAAAAGCAAAATTAAGTTTGGGAAAAAGCTATTATTATTTAAAGCAGTATGAAGAAGCTAAAAAAACATTTGAAGATTTGGCAAATAAAACAAATAATGACGGAACTGAAGAAATATTTTATTTGGGGTTAATAGAAAAAAATTTTGATAAACAAAAATCCGCCTCATACTTTAGAAGATATTTAAAAAAGGCATTGGAAGGAAATGCACTTAATAATAATTATATTTCATCTTCCGC
The DNA here is from genome assembly GCA_947624665.1 of Candidatus Gastranaerophilales bacterium. Taxonomy (GTDB): domain Bacteria; phylum Cyanobacteriota; class Vampirovibrionia; order Gastranaerophilales; family Gastranaerophilaceae; genus Avigastranaerophilus. The sequence goes on along the minus strand of CANQLK010000011.1, from coordinate 20,760 downwards.
AGAGGAGTTAGCTTCTTTAGGTATAGATTTAAGCAATGATGATTTGGAACTTTTAGGGATATCTTTTTATAAGAATAAAAAGTATAATGAAGCATTAAAATATCTTTCTAAGCTTCCGGCAGGAAGAAGTTGGGATTATTTGGTTTTAGCTAATTATTATGACGGGAATAAGGCTATAACTAAAAAGCTTATAGAAACAGGTCTGATAGAAAATGCAAATAATGTAAAAGAAGAAAATCTTCATGAGATATACAAAGCTTATGCTTCATATTTAAACGGGAAGAAAAGTAAAAATTGGCAGACTGTATACAATATCGTAAAAAATAATAAGCTTAAAGGTGAAGACTATATTTTATATAAATTTACCGAAATATTTCCGCAAAACAAAATGGAATATTATAAGGAAATAACGGCATTATATCCTAACAGTAATTATGCACCCGAAGCTATGTGGTATATAATATGGGAGGCATATAAAGCAGGTAATTATAATAGTGCGGAATTAATGGCAGTTCAGCATCTTAAGACATTTAAAAAAGTGAAGTCGACTCCAAAGGTAGCATTTTGGCTGGCGAAAGCTCAATTAAAGCAAAATAAATTATCGGAAGCTCACGGCACTCTTTCGAGATTGGTCAATAAATATCCCGATAATTATTACGGATTAAGGGCAGAAAGTATTTTAAACAAAAAAGAAGATTTTTGGACAACCGATTTTAAATCAAAATTACCGGAGAATAAAGAACCGATAGAGTTTCCCATTTCTGTTTCACAGATAGACTTAAAAGAATTAAAAGTAATAGATACTCTTTTTGATTTGGGCGATTATGAAATATTAAAAGATGCGGACTATCACAATCCTATAGTTGAGAGTTGGTTAAATTACAGAAACGATAAGAAATCTTTATCAATAGTTCAGGCAAGAGATGAACTTGATAAAATGGATATAAAGCCGCCGATAATAAGTGCTGCATACAAACTTGCTTATCCTTTATATTTGGTCAAAGAAATGAATATAGCAGGGCAAAAACTGAGTATAGATCCGTATTTAATAGCGGCTATTATAAGAGAAGAAAGTTATTATAATGAGCATGCAAAGAGTTCAACCGGAGCAACGGGCTTAATGCAATTAATGCCTTTAACCGCAAGTTATATGAATTCCAAATTAAATAGTAACGTTGACAAATTAGCAGATTTAGAAGATGCAAGAACCAATATATATCTGGGTTGCAACTACATAAAATATTTAAAAGACAGATTTAAAAACAATGATTTAAATGTTGTAGCCGCATACAACGGAGGAGAAGGTTCCGTAAATAAATGGCTAAACAATAACAAATATAAAGATTCGGACGAATTCATCGAAGAAATTCCGTTTAAAGAAACAAGGAATTATGTAAAAAAAGTTTTTCGTACCTATCATATGTATAAAAAAATATATAATTAACAATATTTAATATTTAAAAAAAATAGATATAATTATTTAAGCCTATTTATTAACGGTTTTAGTCAATTATATACCAATGATATATTTACACAAAAGAGAAAAAGAACTATCATATAAAGACTAAAAAAAAGAAGTCATGGTAGCCGATTAAAAGACGGTTGTTCGGAAATATTTCGGGGGATAATATGGATAAAATAATTAAAAGAGACGGGGCAATAGTATCATTTGATGCGGAGAAAATAGAAAAAGCTATATTAAAAGCAGCGAAAGCGACTAAAGAATTTGATGAATCAGAAGCTGCAAAAGTTACTCACAAAGTAATTTTAATGGCACAAGAGATAGCAAATAAAAAAGAATCCAACTTAAAAGCACCGACGGTAGAAGAAGTTCAGGATGCCGTTGAAGTGGCTCTGTATTCTTTCGGTTATATTGCTACGGCTAAAGCGTATATTTTATATCGTGAACAGAGAAAAAGAATCAGAGAATTTGCCTCGGGTTTAAATATAGATATGGTAGATGATTATTTGTCACAACTAGATTGGCAGGTAAATGAAAACTCAAATATGTCATATTCCATACAGGGTTTGAATAATTACATAGCCTCAAACATAAGCAAAAACTACTGGTTAAACAAAATATACCCTGAAGAAATAAAAAATGCACATCAAAACGGAGATATACATATACACGATTTAAATATCATCTCTGTATACTGCGTAGGCTGGGATTTAAAAGACCTTCTATTGGAAGGTTTTACGGGAGTAAAAGGGAAAGTATCAAGTAAACCGGCAAAACATTTCAGAACGGCATTAGGTCAAATGGCAAATTTCTTATATACAATGCAGGGCGAAAGTGCAGGAGCACAAGCATTTTCTAATTTTGATACGCTGCTTGCACCTTTTGTAAGATATGACGGACTTAATTACGAACAGGTAAAACAATGCCTTCAAGAATTTGTATTTAATATGAACGTTCCTACCCGTGTAGGATTTCAAACTCCGTTTTCAAATATAACAATGGATTTGAATGTACCTTCATACTATGCACAACAGCCCGTAATCATCGGCGGAGAGTATATGGAAGAAACATATTCTCAATTCCAAAATGAAATGGATATGATTAATAAAGCCTTTTTTGAAGTTATGATGGAAGGCGACAGTTCAGGCAGAGTATTTACGTTCCCGATACCGACTTATAACATTACAAAAGATTTTGACTGGGATAATCCTAATTTGAAAGGATTATGGGAAATGAGCGCAAAATACGGAATACCGTATTTCTCTAACTTTATTAACTCGGACATGAATCCTGAAGATGCAAGGTCTATGTGCTGTCGTTTAAGAATAGACAACAGGGAACTTGAATACAGGGGCGGAGGACTATTCGGTTCTAATCCTCTTACGGGTTCAATAGGTGTTGTTACAATGAATTTACCTAAAATCGGGTATTTAGCTCACGATAAAAATGAATTTCTTTCTATTTTAGCCGATAAAATGGAGATTGCTAAAACTTCACTCGAGATAAAGAGAAAATTACTTGAAAAATTAACCGATAGCGGTTTATATCCTTATACAAAATTCTATTTGAGGGATATAAAAGCAAGATTTGGGGTATACTGGAAAAATCATTTTTCAACCATAGGTCTTATCGGTATGAATGAAGCCTGCTTAAATTTATTGGGTAAAGGGATTGAAACAGAAGAAGGACAATCTTTTGCACTTGCAGTTATGGATTTTATGCGGGATAAAATTAAAGAATATCAGATTGAAACAGGCAATAACTATAATCTGGAAGCGACACCTGCAGAAGGTACAAGCTACAGACTGGCGAAATTGGACAAACACAATATGCCCAATATTATATGCGCTAATGAAGAACAATATGCGCAGGGCGCTAATCCGTATTATTCAAATTCAACTCATCTGCCCGTTAATTATACCGATGATATTTTTGAATTGTTGGATTTACAAGATGAATTGCAGACAAAATATACTGGCGGAACGGTAGTTCACATATTTGCAGGTGAAAGATTAAATAATACCGATACATTAAAAAATCTTGTAAAGAAAGTTTGTACAAACTACAGACTTCCATACTTTACATTTTCTCCGACATTCAGCGTTTGTGCAAATCACGGTTACATAGCAGGGGAACACTTTACCTGCCCCGATTGCGGAAGTGAATGTGAAGTATATTCAAGGATAGTAGGTTATATACGTCCGGTTCAGCAATGGAATAAAGGTAAACAGGCAGAATTTTCGGCAAGAAAAACATTTGTTATTCAAGAAACAGGCTGTGAATGCGGTTTGAAATAGGAGGCATTAAAAAAACTTCACTGTTGGATTATCCTGACGTAATAAGTGCTATTGTCTTTACACAAGGATGTAATTTCAATTGCGGATACTGCCATAATCCTTCACTGTTGGATTTTTCATCAAAAAAAGACGCAATTACGGTTGACGTCTTTTTTGAATTTCTAAAATCCAGAAAAGGTAAACTGGACGGAGTTGTGATAACGGGAGGAGAACCTACATTGCAAAAGGATTTAACTGCTTTTATTGAAGCAATTAAATCTTTGAATTTCCTTGTGAAACTTGATACAAATGGAACAAATCCCGATATCATAATCGAATTATTAAAAAATAATCTTATTGATTATATTGCAATGGATATAAAAGCTCCGATTGAAAAATATTCTTTAATCACAAATACTGCCGTTAATACTGACAATATAATTAAAAGCATAAACACAATTCTAAATTCAAATATCAATTATGAATTTAGAACGACCGTTCTTCCATCACTGCTTTCTATAAATGATTTTGAAGAAATCGGTAAATTAATTAACGGAGCAAAAAAATATTATTTGCAAAAATTCGTTGTTCAATCCCAAATAAACAACAATAATTTAAAAGATGAAAAAAATTATTCCGACAAAGATTTTAATATTATAAAAGAAACAATGTGCAAATATGTAAAATTTGTTGAAATAAGATAAGAATTAAACTTCAATGGAATTTAACTGGCAAAAAGTTTTGAACCCTGCGCCTGCTCTTTGTGCTTTTTCGATTAGCCCGGGAATTTCCAATTCTTTAGCCATTGCTAAGGCTTTTTTATAAAGAGATGTCGTCTTAGATACATTTTCAGACGAATAAATTCGTTTAAACTTCATTAATGCTTCAATATAACCGCCATATTCAATATAAAGCTCGACAATCTGAGTCTTTAACCCGAATTGTTTAGCAGTTGTAATTGATTCTTCCAAATACATTTTAGAAGTTTCCAAATCACCTTGTTCCATATATATTCCCGCTATTAAACGTTTAAAGAAAATTATAAACAAATAGTTATTGATTTTTGCACTTTTAGCAATTTCCAATGATTTAATTGCCATATTCAACGCTTTATCGGTTTCTCCCGATTTAATATAATAATTTGCAAGCAAAGCCCAAGAGAATAATGCACCTATTGCTACCTTTTCTTTTGCAAAGTAAGTTATCTCCTCATTATATATTTCAAGAGCTTTTAAGCTGTCGCCTTCTTTTTCCAATACATATCCCAAAATAAGTTTTACGATATTTTTTACGAAATGTTCATTTATATTGTTCGTAAATGCAGCCAATTCAAATAAATCAAGTTTTAAATCATCATCTTGATTTAATAATACTCTGTTTATAATATTAATTAAATTCCATTCCGACAGAATATTTTTTTCCATAACTCTGCTTTTATAAGCATCAGCTATATTATTTAAAATTTCATTGGATTTATTAACCTCGCCTGACACGGTATAGGCAAATGCATTAATAATTTCCAATTGAACATTATAATAATCCGAATTAGCCTGATATAAATTAATTATCTGTTTAATTTCTTCTATCACTTTAAAAACAGCATTATTACCCTGCATTGCATAAGCTTTTGCAAGAGTTGTTTGCGAAAGTAATATACCGTTAATAATCATTTTTTTAGCGGCAGGTTCACTATCTTCCGAATTCAACGATTTATTTAATACGGGAATAATTTCTTCATTAACAAGATTAATAATTTGTTCGCTGTTTCCGATATTCAATAAGGCTTTGAGTTTTCTTGTTTTAATGAGAGCGATATCGGCATCTTTTGTATCATACTCACCATTCAACTGCTTGATAACGGTATCAACCGTTTCAACCACTCCGAAATAATTTCCGCTTAAATAACAACTTTTTACAAGATATCCTGATACATCTATTATCTTTTTAATATCCGAATCTTTTATAACAAAATCCAATACATTGGAAAGATAAGATATCGCTTCCTTGGGCGATTTCATATAAAGTAATTTGCCTATTTCTTCATATATTTGAGCTTTTATGGAATCAGAATTTTCCAAATCTTTTTCATCCAATATTTTTAAACACTGTTTTTGAGCGATGATATATAAATTTGTATCACCCAGTTTTGCAGCCAACGAAGCAGTGTTTTGCCAGATATAAAAAGACTCGTTTTTTGTTATTGCTTCGGAACACGATACAACCTTCTGTATGTTTGCCGATAGTACCAATTGTTTCATGGTTTCATATAATTTTTCGGAATTCTCTTTATATAACAAATCCTGTTTTGCTTCCTGATAAATCATTTTCCAAATTGTAAGATTTCTAAATTCACAAGTATAATCATCAACTTTTCTTATAAAAAGCTGTTGAATTAAATAATTCAGTACATTTTCCGATTTTTCATAACTTACGGAGGCGGCACTGAAAAGAATATTTACCGCAAACCTGAATCCCATAACGGAAGCCATATATAATATATTTTTAGAAGCCGGAGTTAAAGCATTTAACCTCAATTTTATTAATTCTTCAAATCGTGCGGGCATAATTTCGGGTTTATTATCTTTATTTATATATATTTTTTCATCATCAACCGAAATATATCCGATATCAAAAAGCAAAGATATTTCCTGTTCCAATCGAACAGCATTTCCGTCAGATTTATAAATTAATTCCTCAAGTATTTGACTATCCAAAATATCTTCAATATTACAGCCAAATGTTGCATTAACGGCTGATATCATCTCTTTTTCGGATAATTTTTTTATAACAACCGTTTCAAACATTGTTTCTTCTTGAGCGGTTAAATCAAAATAACTCTGTATCGATTTATTTTCCTGATAAGCAACAATAAGTTTTAATCTGTCATTAAAATACCCCTTTTTTATCATATTCATGATAAATTCATAAGAAGCACCGTCTAACAACTCGAAATTATCAATAGAAATTATAAAATTATGATTAACAAGAAAAGACTTTATAACTTTTTCCAAAACATTAAACATCTTTTCTTTATTGGCAAGTATATTTTCAAACTCATCACTTTGAGCGGGATATAACATATTTAAAAATAAACCCAGTTCGGAAGATTTCAAAGAGCCGAAAAGATTATAAAATTCAGTCTTTTTAAATTCTTTGTAGAATGCCTCGACACTGTTTGTAAAAGGGGGAAATCCCATCATTCTTAAAAATGCATCCTGAAAGAAACCGAAGCAAGTAATTTGCACCAGTGGAGTACAGCTTCCCGATAGTGTTACATACCCTTGACGGGACAAATATTTGCTGATTTGATTTAACATTGCGGTTTTGCCGCTGCCCTCGGGGCCGTTTATTGCGATAACGTGCTTTTTCAATGACGACGTTAACATATTAACTATTTTTTGCACGGCATCCGGTTGTATATCAATTTCGTTTTGAGTTTGTTCCGTCTGATTTTCTTCGGATTGTTTTTCTTCTTCAGGTTCACTTTCCCTACTTTCTTCAAGAATTTCAACAAATTGACTTTCATCTAAATCAATTGTATCTTCATTCATTTCGGCAAGAGAAATTGAATTATCATTATTTTTTTCGGAATTAGCAATATCGGAAACTGAAGTTTCATCAATATCGGGAATAGAATTATTTTCAACTTCGCTGATGGAAATATCCGTTCCATCTGCCAAATCCGTATTTGTATCCGTATTTTCTTTTTTTGGATTATTTTCAGTTAAATTATCTTCAAATTTTTCAAAAAATATGTCGTTAAAATCATTATCCGAAGAATTATCAGAAACAGAAGGATTTGAACTGTCAACAGTTTTTTCGGGTTGAATATTAAATATTTTTTCGGAAGTATCTTCCTTTTCAATATTTTCAACAAAGGGAATACCGCCGTCATCCGGGCCGTTTAGGTTTGTATTCTTATTTTCTTCGGGCATAATGTCCGTTTTAAATACGGCTGCAGACGAGCTGAAAGCATCAACAACTTCTATGGAATTATTAATTTTGATATTTACCGAATTTTTTTTATTTTCGTTATTATTTTTTTCTTCATCAGATTTATTCAATTTTGAATGGCATTTGCGGCATTCAACAGCGGTATAAACGTTTGTACTGCCGCAGACAGGGCAAGAAACAAGCAATTCAAAACCGCAATTTTTACAAATTTTAGAGCCAAAAGGATTAATTGTAGAGCATTGCGGACATCTTACATTAACTTTTATCCCGCAATTGCTGCATCTGTTGGCATTATCGGTTATTTCAGCACCACATTTAGGACAAATCATAATTTTTCCTAACTTTTACCGCCGTCAAGAAAATTACTTATCAATTTTGACAGCTGCAATAATCTTTTGCTGACTTCCGATTGTGAAATATTAAGGTTTTCAGCAATCTGAGATTGTTTATAACCATCAATATATCTTAGCCTGAATAAATCCAAAAATAACTTAGAAGGTACTTCTTTATGAATTACACAAACCGCATCTGCAATTCTTTGCAGACAATCTTTTGTAATAATTATTTCTTCAACTGTTTCTTTAGGGTCAGGGAAATCAAGTATAAAGGAAGGTGCCAAAGGTTCCGATTTCAATGGAGCGGGAGCAGTAAATTCGGGAACTTTAATCTCTCCTGTAGGAACAAACCCTTCACTTGTTCTTCTGATTCTGCCCGAGTCTTTCAATACGCTTAAAATAGATGTATGTACAACCTTTGAAACATAACTTTCTATTTTATTTATATTCGATGATGAATTAAATATCATATATGATTTTTGGAAAGCCTCGCTGCAAAAATCTTCAAAGAGATCTTCATTTCCTTTGAAATTTTTGTTGCTTCTCACAAATTTTTCTATTAATGATCTTTGTTCTTCTAATAAAAGCACTGGTTATATTCTTTATCCTCGCCTACCTAAAAATATAATAACATAAATTATAATTTTATTACCACTTTTAGGTAATACTTATCTGATTTTAGCGGACTATCGTTGAGAATTTGGCTTTTTTCGCCTTCAAAAGTTTCATTAATACTTCGTAACACAAGGTCATCTATTTGACCGGAACCGCTTGAACCGGATATTATCACCTTAACCAAATTACCGTTATTATCTACAGCAAATTTAGCCGTAACGGAATTTTGCGGCGGAACCTCCGTTGCATTCATCAGATTATTTCTTAAATTCTGTTTTAATATATTATCCAAATTCTGCATATATACTTTAAATACATTATCCGTAAATAGCTCTGTCGAACAGAACCAATTCAATCCGTTCAGAGATACCCCTTGAGTTGTGGGCGCAAACGAATTTACCATCGCCTTATTAACATCCCCGTTCGCATTTATATTGTTATTATCGGCATTTTGATTAATCAGGTCATTTTCCGTTAACGGGGTTCCCAAATTATTTTGTTCGTTATTTTGCTCATTATTTTGTTCGTTATTTCCTTCATTATTTTGATTTTCGGCATTTTCCTGATTTTGCGCTTCATTCGGTACGGGTATATCACCAAAGAAATCTTGAGCATCCTGATTTTGCTGATTTTCGGGATTTTGTTCCGCACCTTGATTATCGTCAGGATTAGCGGATTGTTCAGAAGTGTTATTAAACTGAGCGTTTTCAGCAACTTCTGCAGCAGGCACATTATTAGCAGGCTTATTAGCATTTCCTTTTGATTTCAGGAAGAAGAATGCACCACCGCCTATTAAGCCTAAAATAACCAACGTGGATATAATAATAATCACCAATTTAAATATGGGATTTCCCGATTGTTTTTCTTCGGTGTCCGAATCTTCATCGTATTCCAAGTCGTCATCAGAATCGTCATCAGAATCGTCATCAGAATCATCATCAGAATCATCATCAGAATCGCCATCACTATATTCTTCTATATCTTCTTCATCATCTTCCATATTTTGTTCCGTTTCATCCTGATATTCCGTATACGATTGTGAATTTTCGGTTTCCTCTAATTCACTTTGCACACCTGTTTCCTTTTCAATAACGTTATTGGGAATTTCTTCACTCTGAATTTCTTCATCAAATAAATTTTTTTCACTTTCCTTTACGGGTTCTTCTTTTAAATTTTCAGTTTCTTCTTCGAATGGCAAAATATCTTCTTCCGATGGGGCAACGTCTTCATTTTCAAAGGTATTTTCCTCTGAAAATTCAGCGAAATCCATATCAGTATTTTCCTCGGAATCGGTTTGTTCGATAGAAGTTATGTATGAATAAACAGGTTCTCCGAATTCATCATAATCAACTATTACTTTTTGTTCGGTAGTATCGGGTTTTTCAATCGAGGTCGCAGTTTCGTCGATATAGTCAGAAGCGCCCATAGGTCTTATTACTTCATTGGTATTATCAGGAATTATTTTTATATTTTCATCATCTTCAATAAAATCGATATTATCATTTTCTGATGTATCATTTTGCTTAAGAATATTTTCATCTGGCAAAACATTATTATCTTTTTCGGGGATAACATCCATTTCATCCAAATCAAAACTATCAAGCACATTTTCTTCAATAATTTCACTTGAATCATTGTCTATATTTAAATCTTCCGATTGAATAAAATCAATATCCTTATTTTCGGAATATTCTCTCAACTCTCCATCATCGGAAATTTCCGTTATTTCATTTGCAGATTCGGATACTTCTTCAATAATCTCCGATATTTCTTGATTATTTTCCGATATATCATCAGAGATTTCCGTTATTTCTTCCGTGTTTTTCAAATCATCATCGGAATCTTGAAGTATATCATCCTCTGATATGGAATCTTCAAACTCCGAATTATAATTATCGGATTGAGTTTCATTCGTTTGTTCAACAAATTCTCTTGAATCCTCAAAGAGCTCATCCAAAATATCTGTTTCTTGCGAAGGACTATCATCAGCAGATATATCTATTATTTCTTCTTTTCCGTCATATCTTTCATCATCAACTTCTTGAGCTCCGATGATTCCCAAGGTTTTATCATCAAATAAATCTTCATATTTTGAAGAATTACAGCAGACCATTTCAAATCCCGTAAAGCAGCAAAATTCGGTTCTGCACTCGCTGCACTTAAACAAGTGTTTAATCAGTTTATATTCGGTTTCCGTATTTATATTGCCATCGGTAAATCCCAGATACGATTCCTTAAAGAATTCATGGTCATTCGTTCCGAAAATTTCGGATTTTGGTGAAGCAACCTTTTTAAGGAATTCTTCATAGCTGATTAACGTATTTAACGGAATACTGCAATAATTATAGTCATAAGGCTCCTGCTTTTTTTCCTTTGTTTCGGAGAAGCCCAACAATTGAGCATTTTTAAGTTCGGAATCAACCTTTATAACCACATAAAAATCGGGAACTATATCACAATCATAGTGTTTTTTAGGTACAAGAACGTAATCTCCGCCGGTTAATACACGTACATCCAAATGCCAATTATTTAAATACACATCCGTGATTTCATATTTTTCGTTGATGAGCGGATTTCTAAACAACGTCATTGATTTTTGAAGATTACACGGAGTCTTTTCAAGAAGATTAATAAATGCATATAACGCCGTTATACAGGCATAAGACCTTTTTCTTTGATACTCGTCTTTTAAAAGCGATGCGTATATTTTTGCATAGCTGTATGCTTTTTCATCTATTTTTAATTGTATGGTTTCGGTCGTACTCATTTAAATAATTCTCCCTGATGTAAAATCTGTATTATCCCGTGCGGCAACATTTCGCTTGCTAAATTTCAAACAAAAGTTACTTATCCTTTTTCTTAGAGTGCAAACATAAAAAAAATATTCCGTTTTTCAAAAAAAATTTAAAAAAAGACGGAAATATGTTATAATAAAAAGGGTTCTATGCATTTCAAATCAATGAATAAATACATGTAAAGTTATATTAAGTATCAAACAAAAACAGTCAATTTTTTTTATTCATAAGTTTTAAAAAGTCAGATAAAAGAAATATAAGGAGGTAATTATGAACGTAAGTCCGATCAGCTTTGCAGGTGCATCATCAGATTTTCAGAAAAAAATAGAATCACCTCAAGTATATAAACAATCAGAAGCTCCGGCAGCTTCAACAAAATTAAGTGAAAGCTCAAAGAAAAAATCATCACCCGTAAAAACAGCCGCAAAATTAGCAGTAGGAGCTGCAGTAATTGCAGGCGGTCTTGCTCTTGGTGCAAAATACAATGTATTTACATCAGATAAAATTAAGAACGAAACCGTTAAAAAAGCATTCTCTTATCTTCAAACCGCAGGCGAAGCTATTACAGGTTTTGCAACAAAAATAATCGAAAAAGCTAAAAATATTACCTCTTCTAATGAAAATAAAGTTGCTGAAACCGTAGAGGAAGGAATAGAAGCTGTAGGAGAAGAAATAAACAATTTAGTATAATAAAAACAAAAAAAGAATCATTCAACGTGATTCTTTTTTGTTACAAATATTATTGTTATATTGTGAAAGAATAATATTTATAATACAATCCAATGTGTAATAGTCAATCTGTATAAATGGAGAAAAAAATGAAAGTTCAATCAATATCATCAGCTTATAATTACCCTAAAAAAAATGTAAATTTCGGATTTAAAAATCCCATAACACCCGAGTTTTTAAAGAAAACCGCAGAAACAGCAAAAGAAAAAGCATCAAACGGTAAAGGCAAATTAACTGATGTTTTTGCAAAAGCCGCTAAAAAAGTTTCAGGTTTAAATCTTTTGGCAAAAGTAAAAGGATTTGGCGGTAAAATAGCAAACGGTGCTAAAAATATTGCAGGTAAAGTAATCAAACTTATCTCTACGGTTCTTGATAAAATGGAATCAAAGTTTAATCCTGAAAAATTTAATTTATAGTAATTAAAAGCAGTTAATTATAAGGATGTTTAATAAATAAACATCCTTTTTTTATTGTAAAAATTCGATTATCGAAAAACTTTTTCGGGTATTGTTTAATTTGTCGTAAAAATTGTCCGAGTAAATTTTTACGATAAGCCGAAGGTATGAGTAAAAATAAGAATTCGGCTTTTCTTTTATTTTTATTTTATGAACATTTATATTCTTTAAATGAACCTAAAATTTTAACAAATTCCGCATTATTTTTTATTTCGGTTAATGATTTTTTTATATTTGTTTCCTCTTTAAAACCGTCAAGTTCCATAAAAAATACATATTCTCCCAATTTTTTCTTGGATGGTCTTGATTCAATGCAGGATAAATTTATATTATATTTAGCAAATATTTGTAAAACGGAACATAAAGCACCGTGCTGATTTTTTGTAGAGAGCATAAGAGCTGTTTTCCCCATATTTAAATTATTGTCGGAATTTCTGCCAAGAATATAAAATCTTGTTTGATTTCCTTTTTCATCATTAATATTTTCTGCGACTATATTCAAATTAAAGATATCGCTGCAAGTAATATTGGCGATAGCCGCACTGTCCGTTTCCGTTGAAACTTTTTGCGCCGCATAGCCTGTTGACGAAACTTCTTTTAATTCCGCATCGGGAAAATTTTTATATAAATAGTTTCCGCACTGTGCAAGTGCTTGTGGGTGCGAATATATTTTTTTTATATCTTTTTTGTTTTTTGCATTTGAAAGAAGCATGTGATTTATCGGAATTGTTATTTCACCTTGAATTTGGATTGAATTATCTTTTAAAGTTAAGAAATTATCTAATGTTTCACGCACTATTCCTTCTATAGAATTTTCAATAGGCAGGATACATAAGGAGTTTATATCGTTTTCAAAATTTTCCGCAGCTGATTTAATACTTTTTTGAGGAAGTTTATTCAAGGAAGTCAAATTTTCCCTTTCCAAAAACTTGATAGCCGCATAATAGGTATTAGAGCCGTTTGGGCCGAGATAATATATATTGTTAATATTATTTTTTTGCATTTGCTAAACCTTTATTTCTTATATAAAATGGAACCTGTAATATTGTACAGGAAATAAAAAAAACAGGCACAACATGAAGGAAATAAATTTCGGAACAGATGGGTGGCGAGCCGTTCTGGATAAAGATTTTACGGTTGAAAATACAAAAAAAGTCATAAACGGTATCGGCAATTACATATATAAAGAATCAGGATATAATAAGAAAATAATAGTAGGGTATGACCCCAGAAATAAAGCCGATGAATTTGCAAAGTTTATAGCTGAAACATTGTATCAATCGGGTTTTAATGTTTTATTAAGCGAAAAAATAGTTGCCACACCCGTTATTGCGTATAGTGCATTAAACTTAAATGCTTATGCCGTTATGGTAACTGCTTCTCATAATCCTCCGGAGTATTTGGGAATTAAATTTATACCGCCCTATGGAGGCCCTGCCGAAGACTTTATGACAAAAGAAATTGTTAATTCGCTTGAAAAAAAATTAGAAAATAACGGACACAAAGGTTCTTTAGAAATAGTTTCGTTTGAAGAAGATTACATTAACCATATTAAAAAAATTATTGATATAAAGAAAATCAAAGAAGCCGAAATAAAGATTAATTATGACGGACACCACGGTGCTGCCGCTTCATTATTTAAAAGAATTCTGGATGAAAACAGAATAAATGCCGTATATCAAAATATGGAGAGGGATATTAATTTTGGCGGCAATTTGCCCGACCCTAAAGAAAAATATCTTACTTATTTAAAAGAACTGTGCAAAAAGAACGGTAAAATAGGATTAAGTAATGACGGGGACGGTGACAGGTTCGGAGTTTTTGATGAAAACGGAATATTTATTAGTGCAAATGACATTATCTGTATGCTCTTAGAACATCTTATAAAGAATAAAAAACTGTCGGGAATGCTTGCAAAAACCGTTGGAGCAAGTTCCATGCTTGATTTATTTGCAAAGAAAAATAATACGGAAGTTATTGAAACTCCCGTAGGTTTTAAGTGGCTGGGCGAAGCCATGCGTAAAAATGATGTAATCATAGCGGGAGAAGAATCGGGAGGTTTAAGTATTAAAGGACATATCCCCGAAAAAGACGGAATTTTGGCTAATCTTTTGATTATGGAAATGTTAGCTTATGAAAATAAACCTCTTTTTGAACTCCATAATATTTTCTTATCAGAATTAAATCGCAAATTTTATAACGACAGAATTGATTTAAAGCTTGATATGAAAGAAAAGCAAGACGAAATTATAAATCTGTTTAAAACCTGCACGGAAATAGGCGAATACCAAATAGTCAAAAAGAATGAGCTTGACGGACTTAAAATATATTTAAATGACGGAAGTACAATATTGATAAGGAAAAGCGGCACAGAGCCGCTGCTTAGAATTTATTTGGAAACCGACAAGGAAGAAAAAACAAAAGTATTAGAAAACTCGGTCAAACAACTGATTTAAATATAAACAAATCATTATAACCCGATTTTGAGTCCAACCCGCCTAAAAAAAGTTTTTCGTTTACTTTTTTATTAAAATATCCGTTAAGATTTTGATTAAACTGTTCCTGAAATTGAAGTTCTTGCTGCTCGATATCGTATATAGAACAGGCAAAACCTGTTTCGCAAGCTTGCGATATTTGGGCGGCAGTATAAATGACAAGAAAAAACCCGCAAAAAAATATTAACAATCTATACATTTTCCACTCCTTTACAAATTATATCAGCCGACTATTTATATTTTGACGGATAATGTAAACTTTTTCATTACGCTTTATAATTAATTATTTGACTACCCGTTCGTTTAATGTAAAATAACCATATCAAAGTGAATATAAAGCGTAGCAAAAAAGTTTTTTTGGAGTTTTATATCAGGTATGAATTCCCTATTAGAAAAAGAATTAAGCCATAAAGATAAAATATTAAAACCTGATTTTTCAACAAGGACAGGCAGAGAATTTATGGCTGTTTATTTGTATTCAAAATTTAAACAAATACTCGTATACGATAAAACACATGAAACACCGATATTTAAGCATATATCAAACGAATTTATTCCAAAATTTACGAAAAGATTAATCAATAATCCCGAAAAACGTATATTAATAGGGATAAGCGGGGAATCAGCAAGCGGAAAAACTACTATTTGTAATACAATTAAACTTGCAACCGAACGTTTAAACATGCCGGTAGAAATACTTAGTGCGGATA
This sequence comes from Candidatus Gastranaerophilales bacterium, assembly GCA_947624665.1. Classification (GTDB taxonomy): domain Bacteria; phylum Cyanobacteriota; class Vampirovibrionia; order Gastranaerophilales; family Gastranaerophilaceae; genus Avigastranaerophilus. Next base: position 4,934 of record CANQLK010000011.1, on the reverse strand, counting down.
ATTATTTTAAAGATATATCCGCCCTTATTAATAAACACGGTTCTTTTGATAAGCTGCTGGCATCGGGTTATGATGTTGATTCTCCCGATAATTTTGATATGGAACAGCTTTATACCGATTTACTTACGCTTTCACAAGGTACTGACGTTAAAATCCCTCAATATCTCGTTAACGGAACTGGTATAGTTATTCCAAAAGCAATTGATAAAAAGGCACAAAAAATAATTGTAGTGGAAGGAATGGCTACAATGTACGGCAAAGTCGCTGATTTATTTGACATTAAACTTTATATTGATATAGACCCCAAAATACAGGAAAAATGGTTCTTATACAGAGCCGTAACTTCCAGAAATCAAAATGAAGAAAATGCAAAAAAGCAGTTGGAATATGTAAGAAATGCTTCAAAAAAATATATTTTGCCCAAAAAAGATAATTCTGATATCATTTTAAACGGAGCTTCTTCATTAGATTACTTTACGGAAATTATTGATTACATATATACCATTACTAATAACTTTTCTAACGAGGAACAGTAGTTATTAATCAGGAGATAGTAAGTGAAAAATTTATTGGTTATATCGGCAATATTTATACTGTCATTATCTGCCAATGCCGAAGTTATCGCAGATAAAATATATACATCGGCTCAGCAAGATTTATCAAATAATCTTAAACCGGGTAAAGAAATTGAATTAACTGTTATAAACCCCGGACATTTAACTAAAGACCTTAATTTGGAACACGGGGAAACAATTTCCGTAAAAATTTTAAATTATAATAAACCAAAAAGAGGAAAACGTGACGGATATTATGATATTCAATACAACGATAAAACCAACGGTTTAATGAAAGGGAAAATGCTTGTCGGCAAAGAAAAGGACATAAAAGAGATATCAAAAAAAGCAGGCACGGCAGTAGCAAGCCATCTTTTAAAAGCCACATTATTGCCTCAGGCTCTTGCAGTTACAAAAGGAATTATTAAGCCTAACGAAAATCAAAACAGACTTCAATCGGCAGGTACAAATCTTTATGAAAGCACTCCTTTGACTTATGTTGAAGAAGGTCAGGATTTTAATGTCGCTCAAGACGGTCTGGTTATTATAAAAGTTAAGACTCAAGGCATTTCAGAGGAAGAATAAATTATAATTTTTTTATAAATTCTACGGCTTGTGATTTTGTATTAACTTCACCCGAAAGCTGCGCTTCATTAAGCTCTTTGATTATTCTGCCGAGTTCTTTACCTTGAGGAATATTCAATATCTCCATTATATCGACCCCGTCAAGAAGCTTTTCAAGCGGTTTTATCTTATCTCTTTGAGATAAATAAACATTTAATAAATCATTAAGCCCGTTGATATTTTTATTAACCATTTCCTCCGTTACTTGAACACCTCTTGCAGAGAGCCTGTCAGCCATCGCCAAAATAATATTGTCTATAACATAACCGTCCATTTTTCTGTAAAATTTCATTTTGGCTTTTTCCGTTACTTCAGGTGCGCTTATAAGACTTGACGGATATATATGGTATTTTATAAGTGTTTTAACGTATTCTATTTGCTTTTTAGAAAACTTTAAATCTTTAAGAATAGGCACAACAAGCTTTGAACCTATTTCGTCGTGTTTAATAAACCTGTGTCTGCCTGTGTCTTCTTCGATTGTCCAACAAGAAGGCTTTCCTATATCGTGCAGGAAACCTGTCAGCTTTAAAAAAGCGAGCGATTTTACCTGCGAAAATCTCTTTTCCTCCAAATATTTTTTTACTTCTTCCGATGAATTTTCATAAATAATCTGGATTTGTCTGACCGTTTCAATAAGATGAAGGATTAAAGGGAAATTATGGTGGGAATTAGGCGGAATTTTCCTGACCTCTTTATATATCGGGAAAATTTCCTCAAGCAATCCTGCTTCATCCAATTTTAACAACGCTTCATGGCAGTATTTGCCTTCAAACATTTTTAAAAGTTCAGTTGTAATTCTCTCTTTTGCTGGCTGATTGATTGTTTTGTGAAGTTTTTTAGCAAGCTCTATCAATGAATTGTCGATTTCAAACCCCGTTTTTGAGTAGAAACGGAATATTCTTAATAATCTTAACGGGTCATCTTCAAAATTTTTTTCCGAAATCCCTCGTATTTTTTTATTTTTTATATCGTCAATACCGCCGATGTAATCAATAAATTTAGAATTTTTTATATCATAAGCTACGGCATTTATCGTTAAATCCCGCCTTTTTAAGTCTTTTTCCAAATCATTTTCAACAGGCTTTGTAATATCAATATAATTTATCTTATCTTCCAAAACCAGTCTGTATATGTTATTAACACAATCAAGCTCAATAAAATGAGCATTTATTTGCTTTGCCAGAGTTTGAGAAAATTCTTTTATATCATCAGTTAAAACAATTAAATCAATATCGGGACTTGTTTCATTCATAAAAATATCCCTGATAAACCCGCCGACAACATAGGCTTCAACCTCTTTTATTAACGGCTTAATAAGCTTTATAACATAATTATTTTCAATAGAATTAATATATTTATCCATATAAAACCCCATTAATAACACAAGTAAGAGCAGCAGTTAAAGCGGTATCAGCCCTATATATAAGATTTCCTAATGTAATTAACGGTATATTTTTAGATTTAAAAAATTCAAATTCATTTTCGGAAAATCCGCCCTCCGGCCCTATTACAACAAGAATTTTTTCATTTTTACTTATTTTGTTTTTTCTAATGTACTCAAAAAAATTATCCTCAGCATATTTTTCGGCAAAAACAATTACTCTATCATATTTATCAATAACGTCTTTTATGTGTGACAGGTCAAAGACCTCGGGTATATCGCATCTTTCGCATTGTTTAACGGATTCTAAAGCAATTTTTCGCCATTTGGGAATTTTATTTCTTATAACAGTCTCTTTTATCGAGCAATTGTCCGTATATAAAGGAATTATGCCTTTAACACCAAGCTCGGTTGCTTTTTGGATTGAACTTATTTGAGCATCGGAATTTAATACACTTTGCGCTATATATAAATCAAGTTCCAATTTTCTTTTAGACTGATACTGATTTTTTATATCGCATTCAAAATAATTTGACTCGATTTCAGATACTACAGCTTCATATTGTATTTCATTTTCATCTAATAAAAGGAGTTCCTCTCCAATATTAGTACGCATAGATTTAATTATATGGCAATATAATTCTTTATCGGATACTGTTATTTTATTTTTATTTATATCTTGCGATTTTATTAAAAAATGCGGCATAAAAAACCTCTTAAAAATATTATATAATAAATTAATAAAAATATTTTTTGAAATTTATAATGAAATTTTGGGAAATTTACAACAGTTTAAAAAACGTGATAAGCTTCTTTACATTATTTTTAAGTGAATATATCATTTACTTATGAAAAGTATCTCAACTAAAATAATAAAAGAAGCGGTATACAATTTATGCCGCAATGCAAATATTGCTCTTTGCCAAGAATCATACAAAAAAATCTTCAATGCTTATGAAAATTCAAAAAATACGGAAGCAAAAAACATTTTGGCAAATATCTTGCAAAATGCATATACCGCATACAATAAAAAACGCCCGTTATGCCAAGATACAGGGCAAGTAATCGTTTTTATCGAAGCAGGACAAAATATAAATTTAAGCGGACAGTTTATTGAAGATGCCGTTAATGAAGCTGTATCGGACTGCTATCGGGATAATTATTTCAGAAAATCAGTAGTAAAAAACGCCGTTTTTGAAAGAGAAAATACAAAAAACAATACACCTTGCGTTATTTATACAAATTATATAAAAGAAGATGAAATAAGAATAAAAGTGCTTATTAAAGGAGCAGGCTCGGAAAATAAATCAAAATTGATAATGCTTTTTCCGACTGAAACAAAAGAAGATATTGTAAAGAAAACAGGTGATTTGATATTATCAGCGGGAGTAAATGCATGTCCTCCGATGTTTATAGGTATTGGAATCGGTCTAACGGCAGATAAAGCAATGGTTATGTCTAAGGAAGTATTTTTTGAAAACGAATTTACACCTGATGAACTCAGTTTATCAGAAGAAATAAAAAATTATGTAAATAATAATGCCCCTGAACCTTATAAAAACTGCTATGTTCTTGACGTTAAAACAAAAACGGCACCGACTCATATAGCCTGCATGCCTGTAGGAATAACAATTAACTGTCATTCGGAGAGATTAGCTTCGTGCGTAATATCAGCCGAAAATAAAATTACTTATTTCGGCGAAACACCCGAGTATAAATTAATAAAAGAAAATAATGATAACTATATTGAAATTAAGACCGAAGAAATAGAAGCGATAAGAAATTTAAAAGCGGGAACTAAAGTTTTATTAACGGGAGAAATATATGTTGCAAGAGATATGGCACATAAAAGGATGGTTGAAATAATTTCAAGAGGCGAGGAACTTCCCATTCCGATAAAAGACAAGATAATATTTTATGCGGGGCCTTGCCCGAATAAACCGAATGAAATAATAGGTTCAATCGGGCCTACAACCGCAGAAAGAATGGATAAATATGCACTAGAACTATATAACAGAGGACTACTTGCGACTATCGGAAAAGGCGGACGCTCTGATGAAATAAAAAAGACTATTTTGAAGAACAAAGCAAAATACTTTACAATAACAGGCGGAATAGCGGCTTTAATTGCCGAAAAAGTAAAGAAAAGCGAAATAACGGCATATAATGATTTAGGAACGGAAGCAATATATAAATTGTATGTAGAAAAGCTTCCCATAAAAACAGAAATATGATACAGAAAAAGTATTGACTATTGTTAATGTTATTGATAAATTGAGTTTAAGATTAATAACAATATCGGGATGTAGCGCAGACAAATTTTGCGTAGGCTGAAGCGAAGCGAAATGCCGAAGTAACACCGAAATAGCGAACGA
>CANQLK010000010.1 GCA_947624665.1 Candidatus Gastranaerophilales bacterium | reverse complement strand
CGGGAGGCTGCACCGCAGAGGGTAATGACGTACTAATTAATAATAACGTTTCCGATATTCTTTATGAAACCATTGAAAAAACAGCTAAAAAAGCTTCACAGCTCGGATAAAATTAAACGGAGATAATTATGACAAAAAGAGTACTAATCAGTGTATATAATAAAGACAAACTTGTAGAATTCGCACAAAAACTGACGGAAAAGTTCGGTTATGAAATTATTGCTACTGGTTCTACATTTGATTTATTAAAAGAAAATAATATAAAAGCAAAAGAAATAAGTGAAATTACGGGCAAAAGGCAGCTTGTAAACGGAAAGGTAAAAACATTATACCCCGACATTTTTGCAGGTATACTTGCGGATTTAAACGAACCTTCGGAGAAAAAAGATATAGAATCCAATTCAATAAACACGTTCGATATGGTGGTAGTGAATTTTTATCCGTTTGAAGAAAAAGCCGCATTGCAAGCGGAAGAAACGGAACTTACAAATTCAATAGACATAGGAGGACCTTGTTTATTAAGAGCGGCGGCTAAAAATAACAAACGGGTTCTTGCAGTTTCTTCTCCCGCACAGTACGATGAAGTTTTATCCGATTTAGAAGCACACGATGGTACTTCTTCTCTCAAACTCAGAAGAGATTTTGCACTTAAAGTTTTTGAACAAACCGTGGATTTTGATACAAAAATTCTTCACGAGTTATCAAATCGATATGAAGAGAATAATGATAATTATTTTTCGTTGAATATGAAAAAAGCAGGTGATTTAAGGTACGGAGAAAATCCTCATCAGCAATCGAGCATATATTATACAAAGTCCTCAATAGATTATGAAGTATTAAACGGAAAAGAACTTTCGTATAACAATATAATCGATGCAGCCGCCTGCACTAATATAATAAGCGAATTTTACGATGTAAGTGCTTGTGCAATAATAAAACATAATACACCCTGCGGCGCTGCATTAGGCAAAGACATAGAAGAAGCTTGGGTTAAAGCATTAGATTGTGACCCGATAAGCGCTTTTGGAGGTATTGTCGGATTTACGCAGGTAGTTAATGAATCGCTTGCAAAGCAGTTAGTTTCTATATTTTTAGAAGTAATAATTGCTCCCGATTACACGCTAAAAGCTCTTGAAATATTGAAAACAAAGAAAAATCTTAGGATTATAAAACTGAATACTTCCTTAGAAGAATACAAAAATTATCTGACACGAGAAATAAAAATAACTCCATTTGGAACACTGGTTCAAACCTCCGATAAGGCGGAAATAGATGTTAACAACTTCAAAGTGGTAACGAAAACAAAACCCACGCAAGAAATGGTTGAAGATATGATATTTGCCTGGAAAATAGCAAAGCACGCAAAATCAAATGCAATAGTAATAGCAAAAGATTTTAAAACACTCGGAATCGGACAAGGACAAACAAGCAGAATTGATGCATTTGAAATTGCCCTAAATAGAGCTTGTGACGGTTCAAAAGATGCGGTTGCAGCCTCAGACGGATTTTTCCCGGCAATCGACAATATCCAAGCTGCTGCTCAAGGCAGAATTGCAGGAATTATCCAACCGGGTGGCAGTATTAAGGATGACGACGTAATCAAAACGGCAGATAAATATAACATGGTCATGATTACTACAGGAATCAGACATTTCAGACACTAATATGGACAAAAATAACAATAAAAATATTATAAACTTATTAAGTGCAGGTCATTTTATTACAGATGCATATTCGGGCTTTTTAAACCCGATTATGCCGTTTATTGCGGCGCATATCGGTATTTCTATGACAATGGCTGCAATATTAATATCAATATCAAATCTGACTTCTTCCTTATCACAGCCATTTTTCGGATTTATAGCAGACAAATGGCAAAGAAGATTTTTTATATTCTGGGGAATGCTTACGGCAGGAATATTTCTTTCATTTTTAGGACTTGCAAATAACATATATATACTTATATTGTGTTTATTCCTTGGACACATGGGCGTTGCCTTTTACCACCCGCAGGCAACAAGTCTTGTTTCATACTATTCAAAAGATAGTATAAACGGTAAAGAAATGAGTATTTTTATCGCTTCAGGAACCTTCGGATTTGCATTAGGGCCTGCAATTTCTTCAAGTATTGCTGAGCTGTTGGGATTAAATAAACTTCCTTTCGCCTGCATTTTTGGAATTATCTTCGCTTTTGTCCTTCTTAATAAAATTCCAAAAATATCAGAAATAAGTATTTCAAAACCAAACATTTCACTGATTTTGGCAACAAAAAAAATATTTTCACACAAAGCGGTTTCCGTACTGGTTGCTGCCTCGATTGTTAAATCTTTTGTTGTTTCATCATTCAATATAATTCTTCCGTTTTACTGGAAAACAATAAACTTTAACGTTTCAAAAATCGGAATTATATTATTTGCCTTTATGATGGCAGGTGCTTTTGGAGTAATATCCAGTCCGTATTTTGAAAAACGACTGGGAATAAAAAAATTATTTTATTTGTCGTTGGCAAGCGTTACCCCTTTAGGATTGGTTTTCTATTTTACACATGGAGAAGGCATTATAGGCATAATCTCATTTATATTAATAGGATATGTAAGCTTTCTTGCCGTTCCCGTTAATATGTCTTTGGCTCAAAAACTCATGCCCGAATTTAAAAGTATGATATCAGGATTTATAGGCGGATTCAGTTGGGGTGTTATAGGTCTTGTCCTGCCTTTAATCACTCATATAGCGCAATATATCGGGATTTTAAATATTCTGCTTATTATGACATTTATTCCGTTATTTTTCTCTTACTTTATAAAATATATCCCCGAGCGAGAAGAATGCTGAAAATTATCTAATTTAAGTTTATAAAAATGCTGCCTTGTCTTAATATTTTGATTTTATCATCAACTACCGATAAGACAGTAGATTCTCTGCCCATACAGTGAAAACCGTAATCGTCAAAAACCATATCAACCAAATGTCCGATGGATTTTTGCGCTTCCAAACAGCTTTTAGCGGAAGGCATATTGGATAAATTGGCACTGGTTGTTGCCAGTACATTTCCTTCAATAACAGAACACAATTTTTGGAAAAATTTGTTATCGGGAACTCTTATACCTACGGTATCAAGTCCTGCCGATACAAAAGAAGGCGTTTTATGTGATTTTTTTGAAACAATGGTTAATGCCCCGGGGAAATATTTATCTGTTAATTTTTTTGCCGTGTCAGAGATTGTATCTAAATAGGGAAATAAATAATCAACGTTATTTGACATCAGAATAAGAGGCTTTGACCTGTCACGCCCCTTTATTTCATATATTTTATCAACCCCTTTTGAAGAAGAAGGCAGACATCCTAATCCCCAAACCGTATCAGTTACAAAAGAAATGACTCCGCCGTTTTTCAATATTTCGTTTAACTGTTTAATTTCCGATTTTTCGTTTAATATATTCTCTAATTCTTTCAATTAATTCACCTACATACTCTATTCTAAATACCACAGATAAAATCACGTAAATGAGCATACATAAAACAAACATTACGGCAGTTTTGACGAACAATAATATCCAATTTTCGGATGGTACAATCCACATTTTATAAAGGACTAAATTTATGAAAAATGATATAAATGCAGCGGAAAGCATTTTAAACAAATTTATAAAATATATTTTGTATTCCAGATTTATACGTTTTAACAAAATAATTCCCAGAAGAGAAGCATTTATTAAAGTTACAAGCGAGGTAGATAAAGTAATTGCAGCTATTCCGAGTTTTTCTATAAACAATGAATTCAATATAAATTTTATAATTATGGACGATAAAGCGATTAAAAACGGAGTTCTTGAATCATTAAACGAATAATAAATTCTTGTAACGGAATCTCTGAAAACATAAGGGATTATGGCAAAGGAAAGGAAAATCAATGCCTGAGAAACCATAAAAGTGGCATCCGAATCAAATTGACCTCTTTCGAAAACCAACTGAATTACATCGTGAGAGAGCAGAATAATTCCAAACATAACGGGGATTGCTACAAAGTTGAGAAGCCCTACTCCTTTATGGAAATAATATTTTATATCATCATATTTTTTTTCGCCGACCAGTTTTGAGAATATAGGAAATAAAGGAACAAGAAAAGCAGTAACCAATATACCGACCGGAAATTGAAATACTCTGTTCGCGTATCCTATAGCAGTCCAAGCCCCTTCTTTCAGCTGAGAAGCAAAGAACATATCCACATAAACATATATTTGTCCTATGGTAGAACTTAATGCGGCAGGGAAAACGAGTTCAATCAGATTTTTGAATTCGGGATTGTTTTTAAAGCTGAAATCAGGCTTAATTTTAAATCCGAGCTTATGAACGGCGGGTGCTTGAACGAGAAATTGTATTATTGCACCTATTGTTGTTGCAATGGCAAGTCCCATACCTGTTTTATCACCTTTTGACAGTGCTATTATTATAATTATGCTTAAACTCATCATAACAGGTGATATATTAGGAAGCAGGAAGTATCTGTAGGTTATCAACAGTCCGTAATATATCCCGATAATACCGCCTATTAATATAACGGGAGTCATTATTCTTAAATGATTGCTTGCTGTATCCACAAGCGCTAAATTATCGGAATGAATAATAAACCCGATGATTTGATGAGAAAATATAAATATTACAATTGAAAGCAGTAAAAAAACAATAAAAGTAGCGCTTAAAAAAGTATTGAACAGCTTATTAACTTTCTCAGAAGGCATTTTGTCGTTCGGATTAATTAATTTAGCGAAAACACTGACCGTTGCGCTATGAAAAGGGCCGCCAACCCCGCCCATTAATATTATTGCCAATGACGGTATTTGATACGCATAGAAATAAGCATCCGATACCAGACCCGCTCCGTAATAATTCGCTATAAAAATATCTCTTAAAAATCCGACGAATTTTGATATTATTGTAACAAAAGCTATCAACCAGGCTGCTTTAAGTAAAGACGAATCTTTATTCATTATCAGCCTCCGTTGTTACAATATAAACTTTTACTTTTTTTTCGCTACTTACCGTATTGCCTTCTGCTATCAAATAAGATATTTTATTTAATCCCTTTTCCAAATATTTGGAGATATCTGCAAATGTAGAAGGTGAATCGGTTTTAACAATCAATTCTTTATCGTTAATCGTAACTTTTATTTTTTTTACGTTAACGGGATTTTCTATGATTAATTTTGCTTTTTTATCTTCAGTATAAAAACTTCTTTCAACGGGATTAGAGAAAGATAACAGCTCTACGGGAACAGTTGCAAGTTTTATACCTTTATAATAATGTTTAAGTATTTCTTCATAATTATAGCCTTTTGAAGCCATTTTACCTGCGCCCCACTGGCTTAAACCGACACCGTGTCCAAACCCTCCTCCGAAAAATTTTATTTTATCACCTTCAGCTTTAACTACAAAATTGGCACTCGGGAGCGATATTCCGTTTTTTTGGAAACACCTTCTTATTACAAGCTCCTTTTGAACAATAAAAACATTTTTATCTGTAGTAATTTGGAGTTTTATTATTTTACCGGATTTCCCTCTTTGTAATGCTGAAATTGATACAAGCTTTCCGATTTCATCGGCACTGTTAATTTGAGGCATAATGAAACCCGTTTTGGACTGGGCGGGAAGCGTTTTTTTCAGTACCGAATTGAGTTCTTCAAAACTCCATTCTTTAGACCACCTGTAGTATGGCGATGCATCATCAAATGCGGATGGTGATGACAAATAAAATTTTTCGGCGGCTTCTTCCGTTTCCATAGGTTCAAATTCTTCACTGTCCGGTACCGCCGTTAAATAATGTATATCCTTTGAAGGAAATTTCTTTGTTTTAGGATCCGAAAATGCAAACTCATAACTTTCGGTATATCCGCCCGCAGTTGAACTGTATAAAGCTAATATGGGATTATTTTCTTTATCCAATGCTATTATACCGTTCGTTTCATCTATAGCTTTGTTTGTTAATTCTTCTTCCGTATCGGCACCAAAATACACTTGGCACGCAACAGAATCGCATAAATCAAATTCATTATACGCCTTGATTCTGGGAGTAACAGCATAATTTCTTGCCGCAACCGTCTGCGCTTTTAATGCTTCAAGTCCGAACCTTACCGGCATTTCATTCGGAACAACCCCTCGCAAATAATTTTTTAAACTTAATACGTTTACAACTGCAAACTTCCTTATATCTTTATCACTTCTGACAATCTCTATCAACCCTCTATATGCCGCTTGTTTGCCTTTCCTTTTTAAATTCTTTATTTTTACGGTATTTTTATTCCTGTCCGAAATAATAATCGGGCCTGTCAGATTTTTTGCAACCAATTCTCCATCTAAATATATCCGCAGTAAATTGTTCTCATTCGTTACTTTTACTTCAAGCGAACTGTTTTTTACGGGAACCGTATATCCTGTAGCTCGGTCTGTTATATTCAAATTTGCGGCATTTATAAATTCTATAGAGTCATACAAATATGTTTTAAAGGAAGTATCACTTATGCCGACCCTTACAGGCATGAAATCATCCGTAGCATTACAGCTTTGTAATGACATCATCATTATTACCAGAATTGTTAATATTCCTTTTACGATATTTACCATATACTTCCCTTATTTTATTATAGTGCAAACAGCGAAAATGTTTAAATATTTATTCTTTTTTATGTATAATTAAAATATGAGTTTAAATAATACACCATCAGCAGAACGCATTCATATAGGATTCTTTGGAAGAAGAAATTCGGGGAAATCCAGTTTAATTAACGCAATAACCAATCAAAATCTTTCAATCGTCTCAGATATCGCAGGAACAACTACCGATCCTGTTTATAAAGCAATGGAAATTCTGCCTTTAGGCCCCGTTACGTTGATTGATACCGCAGGCTTTGATGATACGGGAAAATTAGGTGAACTTCGAACCGAAAAAACTTATCAAGTCCTTAATAAAACAGATATTGCCGTTTTTGTTAAAGATGCTTCAAAAACGCTTTCTCAGGATGAGGAAAATTTTATAAACTCTCTTAAAGAAAAAAATATTAAATACATAATTGTTCACAATAAATGCGATTTGACGGGCATGCCCGAAAATACGACAGAAAATGAAATATATGTAAGTGCTTTAAAAAACATAAATATCTATGAGTTAAAAAATTTAATAGCCTCATTAAAAGATGAAACTTCAAATAATAAAAGGCTTATAGGCGGAATAATAAAAGAGAATGAATCTGTAGTTTTGGTAACACCAATAGACAGTGCGGCTCCGAAAGGAAGGCTTATACTTCCCCAGCAGCAAGTAATACGTGATTTGTTAGAAACGGGGGCTATTATAACGGTTGTAAAAGAGTCAGAATTCGTTCAAGCACTGAATACTTTAAAATTTCCGCCCAAGTTGGTTATTACGGATTCTCAGGCATTCGAACAAATTAATAAACAGACTCCCGAAAATATTATGCTGACTTCATTTTCAATATTATTTGCAAAATATAAAGGAGTTCTAGATATAGCCGTTAAGGGTATAAAATCTTTGGAAAACTTGGATGACAATGATACAATCCTAATATCGGAAGGCTGCACCCACCACCGCCAATGCGATGATATAGGAACGGTTAAACTCCCGAAATGGGTAAAAGAATACACTAAGAAAAATCTTAATTTTGAATTTTCATCGGGTAATACTTTTCCGTCCGATTTGTCAAAATATAAGTTTATAATCCACTGCGGCGGCTGTATGCTTAAAGAACAAGATGTTATTAACAGATATTTATTATCTGAACAATCAAATGTCCCGATTACAAATTACGGTATAACAATAGCTTATATTAAAGGCATTCTAAAAAGAAGCTTGGAAATTTTTCCGAACTTATATGATATTTTAGAATAAAAATATTAATTTTTGTAAATAAACAATCACCTCAAAAACCTTGTTGGTATTGGTTTTAAATACAATCAATATCTTTTTATTAAAAGATACGCAATTTTAGAGTTTAAAAATACTTATATATAATACAAGGGTTTATTATACGAGGATAAAATGAATAGCTTCTTTGCAAAAATTAACGGATTTAATCCTGAATATGCGAAATTTACTTCCGCAAAAATTGAAAAAGGGGAAGAAGAAAAAGATGATTTTGATTATTCCGATGTAGATTTTTGTCAGGGTGATACAATGGATGTTAATGATATCTTCGGTAATTTAACCGAAACAAGATATAATAATCATTACGATAAAGAAGATTCTATATTTAATTTTGACTAAAAAACCGCAGAAAGCGGTTTTTTTTTTAATCAGCCTTTAACGGCACCTTCATTTTGACCGGAAACGAAGTATTTTTGCATACAGATAAAGAAAATAATAATCGGAATAATTGAGATTATAGAGCCTGCCGCAATATAACGCCAATTTGCGCTGAACATACCTTGCAAGTCGTTAACACCAACAGGAAGAGTGTATAAAGTTTTATTTGTTAAAACGATACCGGGCCATAGAAATTCACCCCAAGAACCTATAAACGTGAATATGGCGAGTACCGCCAAAGATGGAGCCGTCATAGGAATCAGTATTTTTCTCCAGATATTAAATACACTGCAACCGTCAATAAATGCAGCTTCTTCCATTTCCTTCGGGATAGAGAGATAAGCTTGCCGCATTAGAAATATTCCGAATGCATTCACCGCAAAAGGTAATATCAACCCCAAATATCCGTTTACCATTCCGTAAGAGTCTACAAGATGAAGTTTCAGAACTATTAAATATACAGGCAGCATTACAGCTTGAAACGGAATCATTATTGTTGAAAGCACCATGGAAAATATTAATTTTTTACCTTGGAATTCCATTCTGGCAAGCGGATAAGCCGCCAATGAAGAGAATATAAGGTTTAACATAACGGTAAAGAATGCAACAATAAAACTGTTAAAGAAATATAAAAGGAACGGAATTTGTTTCCACACTCCGATAAAATTGTTAAAAGTAATATCTTTAGGAATAAATATAGGAGGATATGCAAATATATTCTCCTCAGGGCCTTTTAGTGCGGTAGATATAAGCCAAATAAACGGGAATAATGATAAAATTGAAATAAGTATTAAAAAGAAGTGAATACCTGTTTTTTGGATGATTTTTTTAATCATAACTTATACCTCTTATTTTCAAAAAAGGTAATGTTTATAACAGAGAAAATTAAAATAATAAATAATAAAACGACCGAAGCGGCAGCAGCTAATGATAAGTCAAGATTTTCAAACGCTCTTTCATAGATGTAGTAAACAACGGTTTTTGTGGAATTTAACGGGCCGCCTTTTGTCATAACATATATTTCAGTAAAGACCTTTAATGCGGATATGGAAGATATCGTAACGACAAGTGCTATAGTAGGCATAATATGAGGAACAGTTACATTTAAGTGTTTAAAAAACACATTTGCGCCGTCTACGTCGGCGGCTTCGTATAAATCTTTAGGCACACTCATCAATGCAGCGAGGTATATCATCATATAATAACCTATACCTTTATATATGGTAACAACAGCAACCGAAATCAATGCCCATCTTGTATCAGTAAGCCACCCTATCGGTTTTGCACCTATAATATCTATTACATAATTTATTATTCCCTGCGTTGTATAAAGCCATTTAAAGGCTATGGCAACCACTACTATGGAAACTACGACAGGTATATATATCAATACTTTATATAACCCTATTCCTTTTATTTTTTGGTTCAATAATATTGCAACAATCATAGGAAATATAGTTAAAATCGGAACTACCAAAAATAAAAACAAAAATGTATTTTTTAATGAAGTATAAAATTCTTTTGTTTGAAATAATATTTTATAATTGTTTAACCCTGCGAATACAGGATTATATATATCATTTGAATAATCTTTTAAACTTAAAACGATAGTTTCAAAAAAAGGTATAAAGAAAAAAATCGTTAAAAAAACCAACGACGGTATTAGAAATAAATATGGAATAAATTTTTTATAATAGCTGTTCATTATGAACTATTATAAACTTTAATAGCAATAATTGCACGTAAAATGTTTTTAATTAAATATAAGGGGTAGTTATGGGTATTTTAGATAAAGTTTTCAAAAAGAAAAAAAATATCATAAATTCATATAATATAGCGACTACGAAGCATTCAATCGGGGCAGGTTGCACGCTAAAATTTTCTGCCGAAACGGAAAAAAAGAAAAAAGAAATCAATGATTATTTAAAAAATTTAATATCAAAATATATCAATAATTCCGAAAAACTTATAAGATATATTGAATTAAAAGGATTAAAAGTATATAGAATAAATAATGCTTCAAAATTATTGGCTAAAATCGGGGAGGAAGAAGGTTTTTTAACTCCGCTAAAAGGTTTTAAAGCTTTAGTTCTTAATATTTTAATAGGTTTCTTATATGAAGAAAAACTTAAAATAAGCTTTTCAACAAAAGAAATGTTTATTTTTAATATCGGAGAAGTCGAAATATACACAATAGCAAGAGCCCTACACAAATATTACGGTTTTAAAAATAATTTGCCCGGGTTTGATTATAAATCTCAGGAATTGTTTAAAAAAATATATGCGAATTCTAAAAAGTCTTCAACTAATCCTATTGCTAATATAAATTCTTTAAAAGATATGTTCAGCTGTAAAGAAGCATTAGCAAGAGATTTAGAATCCATAAACTTTACGATACAACTTTCTATAGAATACGAACGGGCAAAAAAAGCACTGAATATATTACAGACAACGAAATCAACAAAGGTATAAAAAAGCGGGATTATAAAATCCCGCTTTAATAATGTATATCTTAAATTAAACTAAATTTAAGTTCTTAAATTTGTCATAAATTTCCTGAGCCATTTTATCCAATTTTTCAAAATCCTGAGTTTTTGCTTTACCTTTAAATTGGACAGGTTCAATGACATCAAGGTTTAAAGGCGCAAGAGCATCGGCAAGTTTACCGAAGAGGTTTCCGCCCCATCCGAATGAGCCAATAAAAGAAGCTATTTTAGCTTTTGGTCGTAATACTCCCGCTAAGTTTGCTATATTAACGGCAACGGGATGAGGGCCTGCAAGTACCATTGATACACCCATAACTATTGCACTTCCGTCTACCAAAGCCACCGCTAAATCACCTAAATTTCCTCTTACCATATCATATTTAAGCGTATGAATTCCTTTGTTTTCTAATTTCGCTGCCAAATATTCAATCATCTCCTTCGTAGAGTTATACATTGAGACATAAGGCAGAAGAACAAGATTTTTTCCTTTTTCGGCAGCCCAGTCAGCATACAAGTCAAGAATATAATCAACATCTTTATATATAGGGCCATGGCTCGGAAGCACCATATCAACCTTCATATCCTTTATCAGGTTGACATATTTCCTGCAAACAAAACTAAACGGCATCATAATTTCCGCAAAATATTTTTTTGCGCTTCTTTCCAATTTTTCTGAAGGAACAGCAAACACATCATCAAAAGTATAATGCGAGCCTAAGAAATCGCAGGTAAAAATTATATTATCTTCTTTCAAATATGTGAACATAGTATCGGGCCAATGGACTCCGGGAACTATTTTAAATTGAAGAGTTTTATCACCCAGCGATAATTCTTCATCATTTTTAACCGTTTTAATTCTATTTTCGGGAACAAGAAGCATTTCCTTTAAGTTAGCGGCACAGACAGCATTCGTAACAACAGTGGCATTAGGGAATTTTTCAAGTAATGCGGGTATACTTCCCGAATGGTCTTGTTCTCCGTGGTTTGCAATAATATAATCCACTTTTGTTATGCCGTTTTCATCAAATGATTTTAAATATTCTTTTGTAAATTTCGGATACATAGTATCAATAACGGCAGTTTTTTCACTGCCTAAAACGATATAAGAATTATAAGTAGTTCCTCCGTCTAACGGAATCAACTCATCAAAAACTACTCTGTCGCAATCGTTAAGACCGGCATACAGAACTTTTTCTTTTATTTTCTGAAACATATTATTTACCTTTACTATTTTTAAAAAAACTATCTATGCCTGTTTTTCAAACATTTCTTTACCGACACCGCACAAAGGGCAAATATAATCATCGGGTAATTCTTCAAACGGAATATTGTTATTTTCAGCCGGTTCATAAACATAATGGCAGGCTGTACAAATGTATTTATCCATGTATCTGTCTCCTTTTACTATCATTAATAAAATAACATTTATTTCATTTATATTCAACCATTAAATCAACCGAACCGAATATAAATTCCGTAAGATATGCAGAAATCGTTTTTTATTCTTCAATAATTTTGAATTAAAAAAAGTTTTGAAATAAAAAAAAGAAATTGGAGAACATATACGGAGCTTCGTAAGTTTACTTAATGAAACAACGACGAGGCTTCGTCTGTTTGAACCGATGAAATCGGTGAGTTACGAAGCCTTAGGTTGAATTTAGTAAAGTAGAAGCGTAGTATCGTTCTAAATTTTCTCTTTTTTATTTGGAAACTAAATTATTTAATTATTAAGGAAAAATATTTTAATTACGTCAGTCTCGAATTACGAATAATGAAAATCTATATTTCAGCAGAGACTCGCAACACCTACACTTCGTTTCGGATACAGGCTCATTGATTTCGCCTTACGGCTCAATAATTCGCTTTGTATCGCTATGCTCAAACAGTGCTCGTCTTATTGTTTCTTCAATAAGATTTTCTATTATTCTCCATTAGAGCTGACTTAAATTAAAATTATTTTTCCTTATTTTCTCTTTTTTATTTGAAAAAATAATAAATATAGCCTATTGAAGAATAAAAAATTAATTAAAGCCGACTGAATATATACACTAATACTACTTCCCGACTATCCTTTTAACCATAAAAAATTTTATTACTTTTCTTTAAACTCATAAAAAGGTTAGAGGTAAAATGAAAAAATTAATAGCAATACTGATTATAATTTTTGGATTACCTGTTTTCAGTCAGGTAATTAACGGTGAAATAAAAAAAGAATCTAAAAGAAATATAAACCAAATATATGATTCAGCAACAAATGCACCCATAGAAGGCGTTATAGTCAAAATTCCGTCAAAAAATTTTATGACTAAAACCGATAAAAACGGCTCGTTTAAATTAAAAACTCAAATAAATTCTCCTACAATTTTATCACTCGAAAAAAACGGATATAAACCTTATTCCATGACATTAAATAAAGAATTTAGAAGTCCCATTAACATAGGGATAGAAAAAACAACACCGCAAGATATTATTGTAGAAACGGATATGATTCATATAGGAGATGACTCATATTCCACAAGAAGTGCAAATGCAGGGGAATTCAGCCTTCGTTCGGCAGGCTCTTTTTATTCAAAAGATTTTTATGTTAAGCCGATGACTCCGAATGAAAATCTGTATATCGTAATAGGTTCAATTATTGGTATTGATACAATTGAAGCTCAAAGGATGGGTCAGTCGGGGGTACTTACTGCTTATTCCAGTCCTCCTGAAATATATTTTAACGGTAATGCTATTTCCGCAGTGAAAATAAACGGGGATAATCAAAAAATAAAAGTTCCTCGTGAACTTGTTAAGTGCGGCGGGCAAAATACTATCACCGTAAGAACAGGTCACAATTTATATAAAACGGCTACGGTTGACTATGATGATATTGAGTTTACCAATTTACTTTTTGAAATTAAATAACTGATATAAATTTTAAATTTCCTGCTATAATTATTCTTAAGGGGAATAATTATGCCGTTTGAATTTAAAAGATTATCATTAAAAGATATACAACTTATAATTCCAAAAACTTTTGGCGATGAACGGGGATTTTTTTTGGAGTCTTACAAGAAATCCGACTTCTGTAACAATGGTATTACCGAAGATTTTCTTCAGGATAATCATTCCAAATCCGTAAAAGGAGTACTAAGAGGTCTGCATTATCAGCTACCGCCAAAAGCTCAGGCAAAAATAATAAAATGTATCAAAGGAAAAATTTTTGATGTTGCAGTCGACATCAGAAAAAATTCGCCTTCTTTTTTAAAATGGACAGGGGAAGTTTTAAGCGAAGAAAATAAGCACATGCTATACATCCCGCAAGGGTTTGCCCACGGGTTCGTTGTATTAAGCGATTGTGCCGAAATCATTTACAAAACTTCCGATGAATATTCCAAAGAGCTTGAAAGAGGTATTATTTGGAATGACCGAGATATAAATATAGACTGGAATATCGATTTTATTCCTCAATTAAGCGAAAGAGATAAGATAAATCCCTGTATCAAAGACGTAAAGGATTTACCATGAAAATACTTGTAACAGGCGGAGCAGGTTTTATAGGGAGCTGCTTCATACGTTATATGCTTAACAAATATCCCGATTATAAAATAATTAATTTGGATGCTTTGACCTATGCAGGTAATATAGAAAATCTTAATGATATAAAGAACAATCCTAACTACACTTTTGTACACGGGAATATATGTGATAAAAATATCGTAATGGAAATAATAAAAAATGTTGACTGTTTGGTAAATTTTGCGGCAGAAAGTCACGTTGACAGGTCAATTACCTGGCCTGAAATATTTATTGAAACAAATATAAAAGGTACTCTTAATCTGCTTCAAGCTTCAAAAGAAGCAAAAATATCACGATTTATACAGGTTTCAACCGATGAAGTATATGGAACACTTGGAAAAGACGGTTATTTTTATGAAACAACACCGCTTTCGCCAAACAGCCCGTATTCTGCCTCGAAGGCAAGTGCCGATTTAATTGCCCGCTCATTCTTTGAAACTTATAAACTTCCCGTTCTTATTACCAGATGTTCAAATAATTACGGGCCGTACCAATATCCGGAAAAACTTATTCCGTTTTTTATTTCCAAACTTTTGAAAAATGAAAAGGTTCCATTGTACGGTGACGGCGGAAATGTTCGTGATTGGTTATACGTATATGACCATTGCGGTGCAATCGATAGGGTTATTCATAACGGAAAAATCGGCGAAGTATATAATATAGGCGGCAATAATGAAAAGACAAACATTGAAATTACAAAGCTTATTTTAAATGCAATGGGCAAAGATGAAACATATATAGAGTATGTGACTGACAGGCTCGGGCATGACAGAAGATATGCTATATGTAATACAAAAATCCGTACCGAGCTTAATTGGAACCCTTCCGTAACATTTGAACAGGGAATAATTACAACAATAAATTGGTATCTGCAAAATCAAGAATGGATTAAGTCTATAGAACAAAAGAAATCAGAGGTACATAAATGAAAATTCTCGTAACAGGTGCAAAAGGAATGTTGGGACAAGATTTATGCCCGATTTTGGAAGATTCGGGATTTGATGTTATTGAAACTGATATTGATTCTATGGATATTACGGATATAAAATCTGTTGAAAATACAATAAAACAAAATAATCCTGATTGTATTATACACTGTGCTGCATATACTAATGTGGATAAAGCAGAAGAAGAACAGGAAATCGCTTTTAAAATTAATGCAAAAGGAACCAAAAATATTGCAGAAATCTCAAAGAAACTGAATATTACCGTTATATATATTTCAACTGATTATGTATTTGACGGGAAAAAGGAAGGAAATTATATTCCCTCCGATAAACCAAACCCGATAAATATATACGGGAAATCAAAGTTGGATGGCGAAAAAGAAATAGAAAAATGTGAAAAATACTATGTAATAAGGACAAGTTGGTTATACGGACATCACGGTAAAAATTTTGTAGAAACAATGTTAAGCCTTAAAGATAAAGAAGAAATAAAGGTAGTGGATGACCAAAGAGGATGCCCGACGTGGACAGTAGAGCTTTCAAATGCCATAAATAATATAATAGAAAATGAATTGCCTTATGGAATTTATCATATATGCGGAAGCGGAAATACAACATGGTATGATTTTGCAAAAAAAATATTTGAACTTTCAAATTTAAAAGTCAATCTGAAACCGTGCAGTTCAAACGAATATAAGACAAAAGCAAAAAGACCCGCAAACAGCACTATGGAAAACAATAAATCTTGCAGAAGTTGGGAAAGTGCATTAAAAGAATATTTAGAATTGAGGTGTGAATAATGAAAGGAATAGTATTGGCAGGCGGGGCAGGTACTCGCTTATACCCTTCCACTATTGCGATTTCCAAGCAATTATTACCTGTTTATGACAAACCAATGATTTATTACCCTATTTCTGTATTAATGCTTGCGGGAATAAAAGATATTCTGATAATCTCAACACCAACAGATTTACCCTATTTTAAAAGGTTATTAGGTGACGGAAGCAAGCTTGGAATAAAGTTTACCTACAAAGAGCAGCCAAATCCCGAAGGAATTGCACAAGCATTTATATTGGCGGAAGATTTTATAGGGGATAATTCGGTTGCCTTAATTTTGGGCGATAATATATTTTACGGGCCTTTTTTCTCTCAAATGCTGAAAAATGCCGTCAAAACGACAGGTACAAAAACCGGTGCAACACTTTTTGCATACCCCGTAAAAGACCCTCAGCGATTCGGTGTTGTAGAATTTGATGAAAATAAAAATATAAAATCAATTGTGGAAAAACCTGCGAAACCAAAATCTAACTATGCTATTACGGGATTATATTTCTATAATAACAATGTTGTTAAATATGTAAAAAATCAAAAGCCGTCAAAAAGAAACGAGCTTGAAATAACTGATTTAAACAATACATATATAAAAAACGAAACGGTACATTTGGAAATACTGGGCAGAGGGTTTTCATGGCTTGATACGGGAACACATGAATCTCTTCTGCAAGCTTCTCAATATATTAAAGCAATAGAGGACAATCAGGGTATTAAAATAGCCTGTTTGGAAGAAGTAGCATACAGAATGCACTTCATATCAAAAGAACAGCTTGATAACATAGCGGATAACTATAAAACAAATCCTTATTACCAATATTTAAAAACAATAAACTAATAGTCGTAATGTTCTTTTTTATTCAAATATTCTCTGACTGTATTAAGAGAAGCCTGAATAATTCTTGTAATTCTTGAAGAAGAAAGACCGATTTGTTCTGCAATTTCTTTAACCTGCATATTACGATAGAACCTGTATTCAATAATGGTTCTTTCTTTTTGAGGGAGTTTGGCAATAGCTTCTCTAATAGCTCTGCCGAGTTCGGATATTTCAGCTTTTTCATCAGGGAGTGCGGCAGGGTCTTTAATAAAATCAAAAGGCGAATCATTATCGGAAGCGGCAGCTGCAAGGCTGTCAATGGATAGAATGGTTTCATAAATGGCTTCTCTAACCTTACCGGGAGTAACTGTATTTTCTTCGTCATCTCCGTTTTGGGATTGGTCATCCGATGAATCATCAACATTTGTATGCTTCAGGGAATACCATTTATACCTGTTTCTAAGCTCGTTTCTGATAGCCCATCTGACAGCTGTACCGATATAAGAACTGTTATACCTTGAAAGCTGTTCATCTGTTTTATCTTTTATCATTGATTGGATAGCAATTATTCCGATGCTGACAAGTTCCTCATAGTCAACCATGTGACTGGGTATCCTCTTATGCTCTATCTTTGCTACCTTTTCTATTATTCCGATATAATCTTTTATTTTTGAATTCATAACTATAAAACTATGCTATCCGGATTATATATTACTACCTTTTTTCATATTTCGCAAATTATATACAAAAATCAATATTTCAGCAACCGCCTTATAAAGTTCGGGCGGGATGGAAGCGTTTATTTCTACCATTCTGAATATAGCTCTTGCGACGGGAGGATTTTCAATTACGGGGACAGAATGATTTCTTGCGATTTCAATAATTTTTTTCGCAAATAATTCGGTACCTTTTGCAAGTAATTTAGGCGATTCCATTTCTTTAGAATCATATTTAACCGCACAAGCGATATGTGTAGGATTTGTAACAACAAAATCACAATCGGGAACCGCATCCATCATTCTTTGCTGCATCATTTGCTGTCTGCGTTGCCTTAATTGTTGTTTTACCTGAGGGTCGCCTTCCGAGTTTTTATACTCATCTTTCACCTCTTTAAAAGACATTTTTTGATCCTGCATAAATTTCCATCTTACCATGCCATAATCGGCACCTGCTATAATTAAAAACGCTATACCTGCTTTAATTACGAAATCTATTACCAAAGAACCGAATTCGTTTAATATGGCGAAACTGTTATCTATACCGGCAAGCAAGAGTATTGACTCCAAATGCGATTTATATACGATATAGCCTATAAGTCCCAACAGTAAAACTTTTACAATATTCTTAACCAATTCAAAAAGCGTTTTTGGCGACATAAGATTTTTGAAATATTTTGCAGGATTCAGTTTGTCAAGCTTCGGTTCAAGTGGTTTTGTTGTTACCAAAGGCCCTATTTGTATAAAATCCCCGAGAATGGCTATAAAAGCCGCAGTTATAAGTATAGGCCCAATTATTAGCAAAGAAGGAACTAGTATGGCAGTTGCCAAATGCACATATCCTATATCTTCCAAATGTTTATCGGGTATCTTGTCATATAAATATACAAATAAAATTGAAATCTGATCCCATATAAAAGGTGATAATTTTACAATAACGACAAACATTACAATGAGAGCTAATGCGGTTGAAAAATCTTTTGATTTTACAACCTGACCCTCTTTTCTAGCTTTTTGAAGCTTTTGATGACTGGCTTCAAATTGTTTATCCTCATCACCCATAGGTTTTTACCGCCTTAATAAGAGATCATTGAAATAACTTCTATATCATCAGGAAGATTTTTTCTGCCGTTTAATTCAGTTAATTCTATAATAAAAGCGGCAGCCGAAACCTCAGCACCCGCTTTTTTTAATAATTTACATGCGGCATTCACGGTTCCTCCGGTAGCTAAAAGATCATCAATAACAATAACTTTTTTTCCGGGTTCTACCGCATCTTTATGCATTTCAAGTTTATCACTGCCGTATTCCAGGGAGTATTCTTCGCTTATTGTTTCTGCGGGAAGTTTTCCGGGTTTTCTTATTAATATACATCCTGCACCTATGTTGTTTGCCAATGCCGAGCCAAATATAAATCCTCTTGACTCAACGGCTGCGACATAATCTATTCCTTTGTTTTTAAATTTATCCGTTAAGAAGTTTATCATTTCTCTTAATGCTTCTTTATCCTTTATTGCAGTTGTAATATCTCTAAAAATTATACCTTTTACGGGAAAATCCTTAATACTTCTGATTTTTTCTTTTACAAGCTGCTGTGCATTCATATTTCTCTCCTTCTTAACTCCTTATTTTTATTTTACAATAAATTAGCGAAATCTTAAAACAGCTTAATTTATTTCACTAATCATACTTAATAACATTTTAACGGGAAGTCCTACTATATTATCGAAATCACCGTTTATTTCTTTTATAAATGACTCGGGTAATTCCTGAATGCCGTATGCGCCTGCTTTATCATAAGGTCTGAAATTATATATATACGACTTAATATCTTCCTGCGCAATATTATTAAATGTTACCTCAGAGGTATCGGATTTTATAATTTTTCTGCCGGATTCCGTATCCAAAACGCAAACGGCAGTGACCACACTATGCTTTTTACCTTTTAAAGCATTCAACATTCTAAGTGCATCATCAAAATCTTTGGGTTTACCCAGTATTATATTATTATTAATAACCACGGTATCTGCACTTATTATAACCGCAGGATAATTTATTTTCACTGATATTGACAGTGCTTTGTTTTGCGCAACATTTTCCACCAGTTCGTATTTAAATGATTTATTTAATATATTCTCATCATAATCAGGCGGAATAACCTCAAAAATAATTCCTGCCTGCTTTAATAATTCTTTTCTCCGTGGAGATGTTGATGCCAGTATATATTTTTTCATAAGCTCTCTTTAACAAAATAACCGACTATAATTATATTTTAATTAAAAGTCAGTTATTTTGAAAAAATAATAAAGCTTTTTTGCAGTTTTTTTACAAATTATTTTCTCGTTCGAGGAGCATAAAAATTAATTTTCATATACACTGCGGATTTTGAAGTTACGTTAGAACAAATATCCTTTAATTTTGAATTCATATCCAAAAAACCTTTTTGCATGGAAGCATAATCATCCATTGCCGAAAGCATTTTTTGTGCATCTACCAGTTTTGTTGTGTCAGGATTATCCATTTTAACTTTTAAATACTTCTTGACCAATTCTCGGTCTATTTTATCCTTCGCCCCAAATGCCATATATATCCCCTATATAAATCCTTCTGTATATATAAAGATTTTATTTTTTTTTAAATTGCTTTTTATTAATTATTGTATTAAAATTTGTTTACATATTATTGATTTAAGGATTTAAAGAAGTGGATTACAGTTCATTATTTGACTTTGGAAGAAATTTGTACGCTTCATATTCTTTTAATAATAAATCAGGAAATATAAAACTTCCAATGAGATATATCTTGGAACTGACTTACAGATGTAATCTTAAATGTCCGTTTTGCTATATAACAGGTGAAAGAAATATCAAAGAATTAACTGTTGATGAATGGATTAATATAATTAATCAAATTCCGCCGATTTCTCTTATATCGTTTGTAGCAGGAGAAGTCTTACTAAAAGAAGGCTTTGAGGTCATTTACAAAAAAGCATCGGAAAAATTCAGAAAAGTTACTCTTATTACAAACGGTTTAAAGTTGGATGAACATATTATTGATATATTAATTCAAAATAAATTATTTCTCCTTTCCGTTTCTCTTGATGCAATAGGTGACAAACATGATAAAATTCGTCAACATCCGGGGTTATATAATAAAATATTAGTTAATCTTGAAACATTCAATAAAAAGAGGGGAAATAAAAATGTTCCAATGCTTGATATAAAAACCTGCGTTTTGGAAAATAATCTCGATGATTTGCCTTTGTTGTATAAAGAAGCAATGAAACAAAACGCAAAATTCTTTTCATTAACATTTATCCGAAAACAAACTCTAAGACAAAATTCCATATTGGCTGATGAATTTTCAAAGGAATTTAATGTTGATACATACCCGATAGAGTTATATTTTGATATGGAACACTTCAAAGAAATATATAAAGAACTTGAAAGCCTGCAAAAAAATTCAAAAACCATATTAAGGTATGCCCCCAGATTTAATCCTTCGGGAGATATTGAAAAAATTGAAAAATTCTTTAAATTGGAGAATAAACCCGTTACAGAGCTATACAAACCCTGTATGATACCTATGACAAGTATTTATATTACTCCTCAAGGAGATATTTATCCTTGTCTTTCGTACAAAGTAGCTAACTTAAGAGAAATGTCCTTGAAAGAAGCAATAAACAGTGTCAAGTTTAAATGTTTCAGAAAAAACCTATATGCTGCAAAAATATTCAACGCATGCCAGATGTGCTGTGATGCAATACCTAAAATCCGATAATACTTGTAAGTTCGGAATAATCCAAGTTCAGTGCTTTTGCAACACCTTTATTGGTGATTTTTCCCTGATATGTATTTAAACCTTTTTCAAGAGATTTGTCCTGTTTTACGGCATTAATTACACCGTTGTCAGCGATTTTTCTTATATATTTAATGGTTTCATTCGTAAGAGCTACGGTGGAAGTTCTTGCAACGCTGCCGGGGATATTTGCGACACTGTAATGAATTATGCCGTATTTTTCGTAATAAGGATTTTCTATTGTTGTAATTCTGTCAATAGTTTCGACAATACCGCCCTGATCAATTGAAACATCAACAATAACGGAGCCTTTTTTCATAGATTTAACCATATTTTCGGTAATAATTCGAGGTGCCCTATACCCGGGAATAAGAACCGCACCTATAAGGACATCGGTATTTTTTACGAGCTTTTCCAAGGTTGAGAAATTTGATATATAAGTTTTAATTCTTGAACCGAAAATATTATCTGCCGCTCTGAGTTTACTTAAATCAATATCCGCAATACTGACATCAGCGCCCATACCTATTGCTATTTTAGCGGCATTAATACCGACGTTACCTGCTCCTATAATAAGTACTTTAGCGGGTGAAACTCCGGGGATTCCGCCTAATAATATACCGGAACCGTGATTTCTGTTCTCAAGCAAATTTGCTGCAATTTGAACGGACATTTTTCCTGCCACTTCACTCATTGGAACAAGCAAAGGCAATTCCCCGTTTTCTTTTTGGATTGTTTCATAAGCTATAGCCGTAATTTTTTTCTCAAGCAGAATATTAGTCAAAGCTTCTTCTACTGCTAAATGCAAATAGGTAAAAAGTATTTGATTTTTTCTTAACAAATTATATTCGGCAGGCTGAGGTTCTTTAACTTTAACAATCATGTCCGAAAGAGAATAAACGTCATCGGCGGTTTCAGCAATCATGGCACCTGCATTTTTATATTCCTCATCAGAAAATCCGCTTCCCGTCCCTGCCGATTTTTGAACTATAACACGGTGGGAAACAGCAAGTTCCTTTACGCCAAAAGGAGTAATTGCAACTCTATCCTCCATATTTTTTATTTCTTTTGGAACACCAATTATCATAAATTAATCCTCTTTATTTTTAATAGCATCTTCGATTTCGGCAATAATTAGTTTTGCAGCCGCAACAGGATCAGCGGCATGAGTGATGGGGCGGCCGATAATAATATAATCGGCACCTGCTTTAATGGCATCCGTAGGCGAAACAATCCTGATTTGATCGTTTACAATTGCCCAAGTAGGTCTTACCGCAGGACAAACAACTATAAAATCTTCACCCAATTCTTTTTTTATTTGCAATGCATCGGTATCAGGCGCAATCACACCCGATAATCCCGCTTCTTTTGCCATTTTTGAGAGTT